>CAZXYQ010000003.1:0-74359 GCA_964644975.1 uncultured Rhodohalobacter sp. | reverse complement strand
CGGTGCTGAGCTACGACGGTGAGCGTCTTGGCAGCTGGCACCCGGACGACAGCGGGGTAAACATCACCGGAGAAATCCGGTCAATTAAGCCGTTTATGAAAGCTGATGGTAGCATGTATCTGATTTTCGCTAAATACAATGACACACCAGATGTATTCAAACTTTCTAAATAGTATTATTAAGTCATTAGCGTGTCCAGAACCTGCCAGAGTCCGAATCCGCCGGCTGGCGGAGTAGGTCCTGGTAGAGTTCGGGGGACAGGGGTTGAATCATCCGACTCTGGCAGGAACGCAAAGGAGCGTATTCTACCAGGTCGGATCCAAACAGAGGACCTGACAGCGTAGAGTAGATGCGAAACCTGTAAGCGTCTGGGTTCAAGGTTTAAAGGAAATACCGCAGACGCTGACAGGACCCTGAAAAGCGCGTACTCTACCAGGCCAGCCAAATCTCATCATCTCAACGGTGCTCTTCAGCTTGCATAATTACTGAATCTTGGTTATCTGTATATGATAAACTAAATAGATCAAAAACATTTAAAACTCAGATTCTTTAAATGAATAAGAAAATTAAATTAGGAATGGTAGGCGGCGGGATAGGTGCTTTCATCGGTGAAGTTCACCGAAAAGCCGCAGCAATGGATGGAAAGTTTGAACTGGTTTGCGGTGCTTTTAGCAGTAATCCCGAAAAATCGAAAAAAACGGGTGATTCTCTGTCGCTCGACTCTTCAAGGGTTTATGCCACATATAAAGAGATGTTCGAAAAAGAGAGTAAACTTCCTGATAGTGAAAGGATGGATGCGGTATCGATTGTAACTCCAAACCATGTCCATTTTGAACCGGCAAAACTCGCCCTTGAAAATGGCTTCCATGTTATTATCGATAAACCGATTACATTTTCGCTGGAAGAAGCAAAAGAGCTGAAAAAAATAGTAGACAAGACCGGTAATATCCTGGCGCTCACCCATACCTATACCGGCTATCCTATGATAAAAGAAGCCAGGCAGATGGTTGCCACCGGAAAACTGGGTAAAATCCGAAAAATTTATGTAGAGTACCCACAAGGATGGCTTGCTACTCCGCTTGAGCAAGAAGGGAATAAACAGGCATCATGGAGAACAGATCCTGAAAAATCGGGAGCCGGGGGGGCAATTGGCGATATCGGCACCCACGCTGCTAACCTTGCCGAATATGTGAGCGGATTGAACATCACTCAGATATCAGCAGACGTAAACATCTACGTGGAAAATAGGAAGCTTGATGACGATTCAGCTGCACTTCTTAAATTTGAAAACGACGCTTCCGGGGTTCTGATGGCAACCCAGATTGCAGCCGGAGAGGAGAACGATCTTATGCTGAGAGTGTATGGAGAAAAGGGCGGATTGAAATGGATTCACTCCGATCCCAATTCACTTCAGTTTAAAACACTCGACGGTCCTTACCAGACTCTGCGGGCAGGAATGCCGTACCTGTCTGATGAAGCTGCGAAACATATACGAATTCCACCCGGCCATCCAGAAGGATATCTTGAAGCGTTTGCCAACATATACATGGAATTCCATGAGGCCGTATCCGATTTCAAAAAAGGATCTTTCAAATCTGCAGATCAATACGATTTCCCGAATGTGAATGATGGAATTCGTGGAATGGCATTTGTTGATACCATGCTCGAATCAAATAAATCAGAAACTAAATGGACACCGTTTAAAAGATGAAAACTATTAAAGGACCCGCAATTTTTTTAGCACAGTTTGTTGATGATGATGCTCCATACAACGATATCATATCGATTTGTGAGTGGGCAGCTTCTTTAGGATATAAAGGGGTACAAATTCCCACCTGGGAGCCACGATTGATCGATCTGAAAAAGGTGGCTGAGAGCAAGACATATGCAGAAGAGTACCAGGGCAAGATAGAGGAGACGGGTGTGGAAATCACGGAACTCTCAACGCACCTTCAGGGACAACTAGTAGCCGTTAATCCGGCATATGACGTCATGTTTGATGGATTTGCACCTGAAGAGGTTCACGGCAAACCGAAAGAAAGGCAAAAATGGGCTGTAAACCAGATGAAAATGGCTGCTAAGGCCAGTGCAAATTTAGGATTAAATGCCCACGCTTCTTTCTCCGGATCTTTGATGTGGCATACGGTATATCCCTGGCCTCAGCGTCCTGCCGGACTGGTTGAAGATGGCTTTGCAGAGCTCGCAAAACTGTGGAAACCGATCCTCAACGAGTTCGATGAAAACGGAGTGGATGTATGCTATGAACTCCATCCTGGTGAAGACCTGCATGATGGCGTGACGTATGAAAGATTTCTTGAAGCAACCGGTGATCATCCGCGTGCACGAATTCTCTATGACCCGAGTCACTTTATCCTGCAGCAGCTGGATTATCTCGCATTTATCGATATCTACAAGGATTACATCAAATCGTTTCATGTGAAGGATGCCGAGTTCAATCCAACCGGAAAAGCCGGCGTATATGGCGGTTACGAAAGCTGGATCGATCGTCCCGGTAGGTTCCGTTCCATTGGCGACGGACAAATCGACTTCAAGAGTATCTTCACCAAACTCTCTCAGTATGATATCGAATGCTGGGCAGTTCTGGAGTGGGAGTGTTGTATCAAACACCCTGAGCAGGGCGCGATAGAAGGTGCACAAATCATTCAGGATCATATTATTCGTGTTACAGACAAAGCGTTCGACGACTTTGCAGGTACCGGTAGCGATACCGAGCTGAATAAACGAATTCTTGGAATCGAATAGCCGCCATTTCCATTTATACCATACCTAATTTAAAGGGCTGTACAGGCACGTACAGCCCTTTTTATACACTTTAGTTCTTTATTTTGAGACGTTATTTTTATAAATATTCAGCCCTGACAAATTCTGCCTGTTTCGATTAACTGGTGTAGCCTGTGTTTTCGGAAGCGTACGACCTTGTTGAACTAAAAAGTTTTATGACAAAATTATTCTCTATCCATTCAGTAATTGGATTTACAACTCTTTCCCTGCTAATCTTTCTTTTAGCATGCTCCTCAGAAGATGAAAAGCAGTTTACACTTCTGTCGCCAGCCCAGACCAATATTGATTTTGAAAACCGCGTAACGAGTACCCGTGATTTCAATATTATAAACTATATGTATTTTTACGACGGCGGCGGGGTCGCTGCCGGAGATCTAAACAACAACGGGCTGCCGGATTTGTTTTTTGTGGGAAATGAAGAGCCCAATAAACTCTATTTTAACAGGGGAGATTTTCAGTTTGAAGATGTAACCGAAGAAGCCGGGATCGCCGGAGATCGCGGGTCGTGGTCCACCGGTGTTACAATGGCTGATGTGACAGGAAATGGCTACCTGGATATCTATATCAGCCGGGTAAACTATCTTACGAAATCGGGTCCAAATCAATTTTTTGAAAATAACGGTGATGGTACCTTCACTGAGAGTGCAGCTGACTACGGAATCGATTTTGAAGGGTATTCCACACAGGCTGCTTTTTTTGATTACAACAAAAATGGCCGGCTGGATCTTTTTATTCTGAACCATTCGTTTCACAGTGAAAAAACCTATGGTCCGGTTGATGTGCTGCGCGAGATTAATGATCCTAAAGCCGGTGACCGGCTTTTTCGTAATGACGGCGATCGGTTTACGGATGTAACCGAAGAGGCGGGAATCATCAGCAGTGCTTTGGGATACGGCCTGGGTCTGGCAATCAGCGACATCAACAAAAACGGCTGGACCGACATTTATATTGGTAACGATTTTCATGAAAATGACTATCTCTACATCAATAATGGAGACGGCACGTTTACAGAATCGCTTTACGAATCGATCGGCCATACAAGCGGATCATCGATGGGAAATGACGTTGCCGACATAACCAACGATGGTTACGTGGATATTGTGTCGCTGGATATGATGCCCGAAGACCACGATTCATTCATGAGATCGGGCGGTCCGGATCTGCAGGTGATTGAAGAAGCAAAGGCAGAGTTTGGGTTTGGTCCAAAGAATGCACGAAATACGCTCCAGGTGAACCGCGGACTCTCTCCCGATGGAACTACTATGTTCAGCGAACTGGCATTTACCCTCGGCCTTGCAAAAACGGACTGGAGCTGGGCCTCTCTTTTTGCTGATCTTGACAATAGCGGATACAAAGACCTTTTTGTAACAAACGGGATGGTTCGGCGACCCAATGACCTGGATTATATTCGAAGAGTGGGGGATTTTAGGGAGCGCAGCACGGAAGGGAGAATTTCGGAAGAGGAGTTTGAGTCGATTCAGTTTATGCCGCCTATTGAGGTTCCAAACTATCTTTTTAAAAACCACGGCAACCTGCTGTTCGAAGATGTTACTGAAAGCAGGGGTGTGGAGCAGCCTTCTTTTTCCAGCGGAGCTGTTTATGTAGATTTAAACCAGAACGGCATGCTCGATCTCGTTGTCAGCAATGTGAACATGCCGTCTTTTGTATATAGAAACAATGCTGTTGCGGACTCTTTGAGAAACTACCTGAAGGTGTCGCTTAAGGGGAGTGAGTTTAACTCTACGGGAATCGGAACCAAAGTCATTCTATACAAGGATGATTCTGTATTTTACCAAGAGCAGATGCCTGTTCGTGGATTTCAGTCTTCTGTACCCCATCAGCTCCACTTTGGACTCGGTGAGAACACCGCGGTTGACTCAGCTCTTGTAATCTGGCCGGATGGATCGTATGAATCCACCGAAGTGATTACCTTAAACCAGATTGTTACGTTTGATCACGCAGATGCATCAGGGGATTTTGACTATTCCCGTTTACATAGAAACTACGATGGCTCCCTTTTTGAGAAAGTGGATGAGCCATCTGAACTAACTCAATTTGTGCATAGCGAAAACCGGTACAACGATTTTTCACAAGAACCACTTATTCCGTACAGGTTGAGCAGAATGGGGCCTGCAATGGCTGTGGGAGACGTATCCGGAAATGGATTGGATGACATTTTTATAGGCAATGCACATCAAAGTATATCGGCATTGTATATGCAAAACAGTTCGGGGGAGTTTGAGTTATCAAATGAAAACCTGCTTTCAGAAGATCGCCGGTATGAAGATGTGGACGCCCATTTTTTTGACGCTACCGGTAACGGTCTGTCAGATCTTTACGTCGTAAGTGGGGGCAGCCAGTTATTTGAAACCGATGAGCTATACAAAGATCGTCTCTATACCAATGAAGGTAACGGCGGTTTTAAGAAATCAACAGATCGTTTGCCTGATATCAGGAATAATGGCAGCGTTGTGGTATCATCAGACTTTGATGGTGATGGTCACACGGATCTCTTTGTTGGGGCCCGTTCAATTCCGTGGAATTACGGAATTTCACCTGAAAGTGTTCTGCTCAGAAATGATGGAACAGGGCGTTTTGAAGATATAACCGATGATGTGGCACCCGGACTGAGAAATATCGGGAAGGTAACCGATGCAGCCTGGGCGGATATTACCGGAAACGGGTTTGAGGATCTTATCGTGGTTGGTGAATGGATGCCGGTTACTGTCTTTGAAAACAGAAATGGGAACCTTGTGAATATAACTCAAGAACTCGGGTTTGAAAATCTGAGCGGCCTGTGGCAGTCTGTTTACATCGAGGATCTGAATGATAACGGCCGCCTTGATATCATTGCCGGCAACTTTGGAACAAATTCAAGAATGCAGGCGGCAGGCGATGACCCACTACGACTTTTCGTGTACGATTATGATCAGAGTGGATACACATCCGGTTTAATGTCAAAACGAGTTGATGGAAAAGATGTACCGTTCGAACAGCTTGATGAACTGCTACAGGAGTTTCCGCAGCTGACGCAGCAGATCACAAGCTACTCAGATTACGCCTCCAAATCGATTCAGGAACTTTTTGGTGAGGAGGCAATAAGGGAGGCGCTGTTACTTGAAGTAAACGAGTTACGATCTATGATTCTATTCAATAACGGTGATGGCTCATTTGAAGCAGAGCCGCTGCCCTTATTAGCCCAATCGTTTCCTGTGAACGCCATCGCAATACGAGAAGATGACGAGGGTGAAAAACAGATCCTCCTGGCAGGAAATCACTACCACGTAAAACCGAGCATGGGCGGCCGACAAGATGCCGGGTACGGCCTGCATCTGGTATTCGAACCTGATCACGGTATCCGCACGCTCACGCTGCAGGAGAGTGGATTCTTTGCCAAAGGTGTGACACAATCGATCCGCTCCATTGAAATTGATGGTCAAATGTTTTATCTGACAGGAAAGAATGACAGTTCACCTGAACTCTTCAGGTTTGTGGAGTAAAACTGAATTCAAAAAACTCAACTTAAGCTATAATCAGTATGAAAAAGTTCACCGGATTTTTGATCATTTTATGGGCTTTGGTATATATGTTTGCCTGCGCACAAGACATGGACAACGATCGGGAGTGGGAGCCCGAGGACACAGAATTTTACGAGCCGGTTCCGCCCGTTGTTGAAGCCGAAGGCGCTTTTATGGAAGCACCTTCTGATGCCACCATTTTATTTGACGGGAGTGATTTTGCATCCTGGCAATCTGCGAATGGAGGTGATGTGGAATGGACGCTGGAGGATGGTGTGATGACCGTTGCGCCCGGAACAGGCGATATTGTAACACGGGATGGATTCGGTTCCATACAGCTCTACCTGGAATGGAGATCACCGTCTGAGATTGATGGTGACGGGCAGGGCAGGGGAAACAGCGGAGTATTTTTCCAGCGCCGATATGAAGTACAGGTTTTGGACTCCTACGAGAATGAAACCTATGTAAACGGAATGGCCGGAAGTATCTATAAACAATATGCACCATTGGCAAATGCAGCTCGTCCGCCGGGTGAATGGCAAACCTATAACATTATTTTTGAGGCTCCTGAGTTTAATGATAACAACGAACTGGTTTCGCCCGCTTATCTGACCGTTTTCTGGAATGGTGTGATGATTCATAACCGGACTGAAGTGAAAGGAAGTACGGTCTATATTGGGCCGCCCGATTACACAGCACACGAAAATGAGGGAATTATGTTGCAGGATCACGGAGACCTGGTCAGTTTCCGAAATATCTGGGTAAGAGAACTGGATGAAAGCCCCGTTTGGGGGCATGAAGGGTTTTAGTGGGATTTCTTTCTGGAAGAAACGTTTAGTAAATATAGCGATGATAAAGAGACCCTTTCTCAAAAGAATTGCTGACCGTTATAGACTAATCGGAACTTTTATTCTATTATTATTTCTCCTTCAATGCACCCTGTCAGACCGGGATGTAATTGAACTTCATCCGGACGACAGCATTGTTATGATTGGAAACAATCTCGGGTCCAGGATGATGCATTACGGCCATTTCGAAACCGAACTTCATGTTCGCTATCCTGATTACTCCCTGCTCATCCGCAATCAGAGCGAATCGGGTGATACTCCCGGGTTTCGTCCTCATGCTTCGCGCGATACCCCGTGGGCATTTCCTGGTGCCGAGCAGTTTCAGGCCGAGTACGCCACAAATTCAGGAAGTGAAGGCTTTTTTCCTGAGCCAGACGAATGGATCTCCAAATTTAATCCGGAGGTGCTGATCGCATTTTTCGGTTTCAGTGAGTCGTTCAGGGGCGAAGAAGGTCTTGAGAATTACAAAGCGGAACTAGACGCATTTATCCGGCACACGCTCAGTCAATCTTATAATGATGATGGCGAAACCGAGCTGGTTCTCATCTCACCGATTGCTTTTGAAGACCTTACGAACAAGTACGACCTACCCGATGGAGTGAAGGAAAACCGGAATCTTGAACTCTATACAGATGCCATGCGGGATGTCTCAGATCGCCACGAGGTTCGCTTTGTGGATCTGTTTCGCCCGACAAAAGATTGGTTTGAGAATAGTAGTGAGCCTCTCACCATTGATGGTTCTCAACTGAATGATGAGGGCTATAGGCGACTGTCTGTTCTGCTAGTAGATAACGTTTTTGGAAACAGCCTTGCCGTGGCTGATGAGTATAGAAATCAGATTCACGATGCCGTACTCGATAAAAACTGGATGTGGCAAAACGATTATAAAATCCCGAATGGGGTGCACGCATACGGCCGGCGGTTTGAGCCGTTTGGTCCGGATAATTACCCGGCTGAGATCGAGAAAATTCAGCAGATGACTGAAATTCGCGACCGGGCGATCTGGAAGGCTGCCAATGGTGAACAGTTCGATGTGGCGGCTGAGGATGCAAGAACCCTTGAACTGCTTCCCGTAGAAACCAATTTTGATCCCAATCAGCACGGAAATACTGAGTATCTGTATGGTCAGGATGCACTTGATAAACTCACCGTACCGGAAGGATATGAAGTGGCCCTGTTTGCCTCGGAGGAGGATTTTACCGATTTGGCTAACCCCGCTCAGCTGACGTTCGATAACGAAGGACGGCTCTGGGTCGCCACGCTGCCGAGCTATCCTCATTATAAACCAGGTGATGAACGGCCAAATGACAAAATCATTATCCTTGAAGATACCAACGGGGATGGCAGAGCGGACAGACAGTCTGTGTTCGCCGACGGACTTCACTTGCCGATCGGGTTTGAAATCACACCGGAAGGCGTTTATGTGTCGCAGGGGCGCGATTTGATCCTGCTCCGTGATATTAATGGCGACGGGAAGGCCGACACCCGTGAGTTAATTCTTAGCGGATTCGACGACCACGATACGCATCACGCCCATAGTACCTACACTACAGATCCATCGGGAGCTTTTTATCTGGCGGAGGGTGTATTTCTTCATTCTAATATAGAAACGTCTTATGGGCCTGTGCGGGCTACCAACGGAGGATTCTACCGATATAATCCTCAGCGAAAAAAGCTTGAAAGAATTGCCCAGATGTCGATCCCCAACCCGTGGGGAATTGCTTTTGATGAGTGGGGCCAGCCGATGTTTGCTGAAACATCAGGCCCGGATGTGCTCTGGATGCTGCCGGGAATGATTCGTTCGCGTTATGGAGTAGCCAGTCCGAAATCCCGGAATTTGATTGAAGATGGCCACCGGGTCAGACCCACTTCGGGTTTGGAATTCGTTTCCAGCCGGCACTTCCCTGATGAGGTTCAGGGTGATTTCATTATCAGTAATTCAATTGGTTTTTTGGGCACAAAACAGCATACGCTTGAGGAGGAAGGAACCGGATATTCGAGCCGCCATCGCATGGATCTGTTCCGTGGAGTTGATCCTAATTTTCGGCCGGTGGATATGGAGTTTGCTCCGGATGGCTCGCTCTATATCGTGGACTGGCACAATGTGCTGATCGGCCATATGCAACATAACGCACGTGATCCGCTGCGTGATCACGTTCACGGTAGAATTTATCGCATCAACCATTCGGAGCGTCCGCTTGTTGAACCGGCTGAGATTGCTGGCGCTGATATTAATGTGTTACTCGAAAATCTGAAGCTTCACGAAATCAGAGCGAGAGATCGAACCCGACGTGAACTTCGTGGCAGAGATGCGGATGAGGTATTGCCCCGGCTGGCTGACTGGGTTGAATCACTTGATGTTCAGGATGAACGGTATGACCACCATCGTTTGGAAGCACTTTGGGTTAGCTGGGGACTGAATCTTATAGACCAGAAACTATTACGAGAACTGTTGGCGAGCAGCGATCACCGGGTACGTGCTGCTGCTGTAAATGCAGTGCGTTTTAACATCCACCAGGTAGAAGATTATGTGACTCTTCTTGTACAGGCCGCGGGCGATGATCACGGGCGGGTTCGCCTTGAAGCAATTGTGGCAGCATCATGGCTGGGAGTTAATGAAGGTATTTCGATTTTAAATGAAACAGCTAATCATCCGCTTGACGACTGGATGGAGCGAAGCTATGAGGCTTCTATGGCGCACCTATTGGGTAATGTTCCGGCAGAGTCAGTTGGTGATGAGACCGAAACCAATCTGACAGGAACCGATCTGGAGCTTTTCCAAAAAGGACGTAAAATTTATATACGTGACGGATATTGTGGAACCTGTCACCAGCCGGACGGACAGGGGCTGACCGCGGCCGGATTTCCGCCGCTTGCCGGCACGCGCTGGGTAACCGGAAGTGAAGAACGATTGATAAAACTGACGCTTCAAGGACTGGTCGGCCCGATGGAGGTTCTCGGCGAAGAGTATCCAGGCAGTGTTCCCATGACACCGTTTCGCGGCCTTTTGGATGATGAAGAGATGGCAGCCGTACTGACCTATATACGAAACAGTTTCGGAAACGAAGCTACGCCGGTATCTGAGGAACAGGTCCGCGAAGTTCGCGAGGCAACATCCGACAAAACCGGTTTCTATTCACCGGATGAACTGCTTGAGGAGCATCCGCTTGAATGAAAAATAGAACAGAGGAATCCTGATGTGGTCGAAACCTGTCTGAGCACCCACTGGATTTGACAGCGTTGGATTTTATGTGAAAAATTCTTTGAATAACTTTTTCTCAATATTTTCAACGCTGACATCCCGACCGCTGTCGGGACGGAAATGCACCGGGAATGCTGTCAGGTCTGACCCGTTAATCGGAGTGCGGGATGACCTGAGGATGACTTTCGAACTTTTAAAAACCAAGAAGAAACATCAACCTGATTAAACCACATCATGCAAAAAATAGCTATTCTCCTTGCAGCACTCACTCTTTTATGCACCACACAATTAGCGTGCGCACAGCAAAACGACTCCTGGATTTCGTTTGAACCGGATGATGGAAACGGAAAGCATATCGTGCTGGTAAGTGGCGATGATGAATATCGTTCGGAGGAGGCTCTGCCGATGCTGGCGAAAATACTGACTGAACATCACGGGTTTAAAACCACTGTGCTTTTTGCGATCGATCCGGAGACGGGAGAGATCAAGCCGGATCATCAAACCAATATACCGGGCCTGGAGCATCTGCAATCAGCAGATTTGATGATTCTCTTCACGCGGTTCCGGGAGCTTCCGAATAATCAGATGAGTTTTATCGAAGAGTATCTGCAGGATGGAAAACCTATTGTAGCGATGCGCACATCAACCCACGCTTTCCACTTTGAGCGCAACCCGGATAGCCGGTTTGCGAAGTATTCTACCTGGAGTGATGCGGAAGGATGGGAAGGAGGTTTTGGCCGGCAGATACTGGGAGAAACCTGGATAAATCATCACGGGAATCACGGCTCTGAAGGTACGCGTGGTTTACTTGACGGACGGAAAGTAAACGCGGATCATCCGATACTTCATGGCGTAACCGATATCTGGACGCCAACCAACGTCTATGAAGTTGGCGAACTGGAGGGTGAAAATGAAATTTTGATCTGGGGTCAGTCTACATCAGAAAAAACAGCCGATTCACAGGTAAATTGGGGAAAGCCAGTGATGCCCGTAGCATGGACGCGTGAGTACTCCGTTGAAAATGGATCAATCGGAAAGGTTTTTACCACAACGATGGGGTCAGCCGTCGATTTTGAAAATAAAGGTTTACGCAGGCTGATCGTAAATGCCGGTTATTGGGCGCTGGATATGACCGCTGAGCAGCCCGAAGATGTAAACGTGGATATTATCGGCGAGTACAACCCAACAATGTACGGATTCGATGATTTCATAGAGGGTCTGCGGCCATCGGATTATGAGTAAAAATTTTCTACTCAGAGCTCACAGTTATCCATTGAATATCAATTTTTATGCTACAAGCACAAAATTTGTAATGGCCCGGAATTGTGGGGAAAGGAGATGGGGCTGATGATTCTGTTATTTCCCTACAGCGAACTACACCTGTAGAAAAACACAGGTCAGAACCCTACGGCAGGTAACTTTGAAGTGTTTGCAAGAGGGCTGAGAAATATGCGCGATTTCGCCAATTTAACTCGTGCCAATGAGCTGTTCAATACGGCTGTAGACATGGCAAAGTCAGTTATAAACCTCAATGAGTACAGCCTGTATCCTGACT
This sequence comes from uncultured Rhodohalobacter sp., assembly GCA_964644975.1. Lineage (GTDB taxonomy): Bacteria > Bacteroidota > Rhodothermia > Balneolales > Balneolaceae > SW132. Next base: position 62,434 of record CAZXYQ010000003.1, on the reverse strand, counting down.
TCCGGGAACTCTTTACATACGATGGTGAACAAAGCAGCGAGATTATCTTCGACTATCAGAGAGTCTCGGGCCAAAATGGATGGCCCGTCTGGCAGCAATTTGCTCCTAGCTCTATGGGAAGCTTTGTTAATGTTACTCCAACGAGAGAGCTTGTAGATCGATTTCCAATGATCGATGGGTTACCCATCAGCGAATCACCGTTATACGATCCAGCACCCCCACGCATAACGTACGATTCAAATGGAAATCCCGTAGTTGAGACACTGGGAATGTATGCTGATCGTGATCCCCGTTTTTACGGTACAGTGCTGTTTCCTGGCGGTGAGTTTAACGGAGTTATTTATAACTCGTATCCTGCCTGCAGCGACGGTGCACCTGAAGGGTATTGTAGTCCTACATCGGACCGAATTCTGATCACAGATTTCAACAATACCTACACGGGATATACCGGCATGAAATATATAGATCCTCAGGATCAGTCTTCACCTACAAACAGTGGCCTAAACATTATCAAAATGCGTTACGCAGATATTCTGCTGATGTATGCTGAGGCGAAAGCTGAGCTGAATGAACTGGATAGTTCTGTGAATGATGCACTTGCGGCAATTCGCGACCGGGTTAGTTTGCCGATGCCTTACGATCTCACCACGATGACGCAGGCCGATGCGATTGACTTTATTCGCAACGAACGAGCGATTGAACTTGCATGGGAAGGACTTCGTCTGGCAGATATTCGCAGATGGGGAATCGCACAAACCGTGCTTAACGGAAGTACTCACGGAATTGACGTAGCAAGGAGCGATGGTGGGTTTGCACCGCTGCCGGGCATTCATGCGCGGTCGTTTACAGCCCCCCGCGATTATATTTGGCCAATTCCGGCGAGTGAACGGGACCTGAATCCGAATTTGAATCAGAATCCCGGATACTAATCAAAAAAATATGATATAGAATGTTGAATAAGGAGAGGGTGAAATTGAATATTTCGCCCTTTTTTTTTGGCTATTGAAAAGATTAACTCATTGTAAGCTTCTAGAGCGAGTTCGGCACTCTGTTTGCAACTGCTGAAAATTATACATAAAATCAGTTGTTCTGATAATCAACACAAAACCATATCCACAATGAAAAGATTGATATTTAGTTTAGGAATCGGAATTTTACTTAGCATGGTAAGTCTACCTGCACAAGGACAATCTTATAACGTGCTCTATGTTACCGGCGGTGGTTATCACAATTATGAGGCTCAGGAAGAGTTTTTGAGAAATACATTAACGGATCGAATGGATATTTCCTGGGAAACGGATTTTACTGCAGGTCAGGATCGTAACGATTTTATTATTGAACGGTTTAACGAACCGAACTGGATTGATGACTATGATGCCGTTATCTATAACATGTGTTTTGCAGATGTTACAGATAATGAATATATCGAGCGAATTACACAGGCTCATTACGATTCCGGAGTTGCTGCAGTTGTACTGCACTGTGCGATGCACACATTCCGGGATGCCGAAACGAAAGAGTGGGATCGTCTGATAGGTCTCGAAACCTATCATCATGAACGGCAGCAGAGATCTTTCAAAATTGAACCGATCAACCGATACCACAGAGTGATGGAAGATTTTCCTGAAGTTGCGTGGGTTCAGCCGATCGATGAGCTTTACATTGTGACTCACACATACGATGACTTGATTCCGCTTGCCGAGGCATGGGGGCCTGAAACCGAAGAGTGGCACCCGGTACTTTGGCTCAATACGTACGGAAATGCTCGTGTTGTAGGTACTGCCGCCGGACATAATACCGGCGTAATGGAAGATGAAGTTTTTCTCGATTTTCTGGTCAATGGACTTGAGTGGGCGCTGGATTAGCGTGAAATCGATGCCTGATTACCTGAGTTCGACTAATGATTTAAAAGCTCAACACTGTCATACCGTGCTTAGACACGGCATCTCCAAACATTGAAAAAGATGGGAGATTCCGGCTCTAAGGCCGGAATGACGAAAACCCAAAATTAATCCTATACAAATGGTTACGGATTGAAAATAGACTGTAGGCTAATAAGATTCATAAGTCCATAGTCAGACGAATCAGGTAACGGCAAATGCTTTTGCGAATAGTATTGAGACAGGAAGCAGCAGAATTACAGCCAGGCCTACCGCTATACCAGCAAAACCGGCGGCTACTGCACTATTCAAAATTATAAGTGATAGCACTCCTCTCTTTACAGCTTTTCTGATCAAATCTGGAACCGGTTGTTTTGCTGCCTTTATAAATGCCGGGATCACCATGAAAGCAAAAAAGAGAGCAAATGGCATTGAGTCTAAAAGAGAATAGGTGGGCATGATTGAAAGAAGCAGAAGAGCTACTGAAATCATTATTACAATCAATGCCGCGACTATGCCTGATATTTTTGAACCGCCCCTGACCTCACCTTGACTTATCAGGGTGATGGAACCAATGTAAGCAAGAGGTAGAAAAGCTAGAGGCCAAAGTGTTTCTAGTGAAGCCGGAAATAGTGCCGCACCGAGAAGAAGATTTCCGCCTCTGCAGCTTCCCATAAAGAGGGGGCCTGATAGCGCTGAGTGCTTTGCTTTTGCATCGTAATAAAGTGCACAGACAGAAATAAAAACAGAGAGTATACCGGCCGTTTGATTTACAAAGAAGGCTGAAGTAATTCCCAGCAGAAGAAGTAACCCGCCCAGTATTCCCGCATAGCTTTTTGTTACTCGTCCGCTCGGAATTGCGCGCTCCGGTCTCTCTTTTGCATCCAGCGATGCGTCAAAGAAATCATTAAAGACAATTCCGCCCCCATAGAGACCAAATGTTGCAAGCAGCAGCCAGTAAACCTGACTTTGAATAAGGGTAGTTGTGGGGTCTGCCACCATCAAAATACCGGTTGCGGCGGCCGCTCCGGCAACGATATCGGCAAAAGCTGTTACGATATTGGCCGGACGAATCAGTTCGAGGGTTGCCCGGACCTTAACGGTCACTAAACCGGATACTCGACCTTCTGCATTTGGCAAAATTGATCTCTTCTTATATGGTTATTTTTGAAATATTGATACCAGCTACTATTTAATGATAATATCTTCATCTGAAGAATCCTCACCTTCAATAAACGGCTCAAACCCTCCACGCAGAACAGTATTGCCGCTGAATGTTTCACGCTGATCAATTTTTGGTCGGTTCAGCCAGTCTTTTTCGTTGAACTGTCCGCTCTGTCCGTATGCAGTAAGCGCATTTTGGTAGCACACTTTTTTTACGTTCTCTTTCGATATTCCACGCTGCAGCATCAATTTTGCAGTTTTTGGTACTCCGAGCGGGTCGCTGTGTCCCCAGTCTGCTGCGCTGTCGATAAAAATCCGTTTGGTCCCATATTTTTTTACGACATCAACCATTCGTTCATTCCCCATTTTAGTGCCGGGATAGATGGTGAAGGCGGTCCAGTACCCACGATCGAGTACGGCTTCAACCGTCTCTTCATTGTTGTGATCGATAATGACTTTCGAAGGATCCAGCCCGTGTTCTTCGCAAACATCCATGCTTCTGAGGGTCCCCTCTTTTTTATTTCGATGGGGTGTGTGAATCAGTACCAGCATGTCCATTTTTTTCGCCAGATCGAGCTGCAGGTTGAAGTATTTTTCTTCCAGGTCTGTCATATCATCATAACCGATTTCACCGATCGCCACAACGCCTTCTTTACTTGCGTAGCGTGGAATGAGCTCCATCGTTCTTTCAGCAAGTTCTTCATTATTCGACTCTTTGGCGTTCAGGCCAATGGTGCAATAGTGCTGAATACCGAATTGACTGGCTCTAAACCGTTCCCAACCGACGATCATGCTGAAATAATCGAGCATTGATCCGGGATTAGTTCGGGGCTGCCCAATCCAGAATGCCGGTTCAATCACCGCAACCACACCGGCGTTATACATCGCCTTGTAATCGTCTGTGGTTCTGGAAATCATATGAATGTGTGGATCAATGAACATCATGTCTTCAAATTCCATTATGGATAATTTTTAAAATTAGATATTTAAATATTCAGCAATTAGTTTCAATACGATTGTTTACAGCTTGAATTAATTCGCCTGCGGAACTCATGTAAGCGTTAGTCTGCTGCATCATGAAGCAGTTTACCAATCGTGTTCCAGGTGATATTCTTTTCGTGAATATCTTTTACCATAGCGTCATGTTCACTGAGAATTTTTTTAGCAACCGGTGCATCGGAATCGGAAAGAGCGAGCAGAGCTGCCTGCCGGTGAACTTCATTATCATGACTGAGAACCCTTTGAATGTCCTTTATATTTATCTCATCAATGAACGGCCCTACAGGTCGCCAGAGCTCCGGCGAGACTTTCCTGCCGGCCGACCAGCGCTCATGGGCAAATTCCACTAACATGTGAGCCAGCTTTTTATTGGCTCTTCTGTCGATTCCATAAATCAAATAGAGCGGGCTTTCTACAAAGAGCGATTTTAGTACAATTTGATTCCATGCATCGGTGTCCATATAGTCTGCCGGATACGGATTACGTTGTGCAACAGCGTTAAATACCGACGTGATATTTGATCTGACCCCCTCTGCCGCGCGATCTGTTAAATCCTCGGGGTGGGGCAAGACGGGAAGGCTCTGATAAAGAGCTTTGGCTTCACCCATATCGCTCGATACAAAGAGTTTATCGAGCTTATCAAAAAATGATTCTTTACTTCGGTTTGCAAGAGCGGAGATTAACAGCGTGCGGCCCAACTCATCAAGCGACCAATAAGCCGGGTTCCATCCGCTTCTGATTTGATCACCCTGCTGACGTTCATCGGTTGATAAGTTCAGCACTTTTTTACCGGTATAGCGGGGAACACTGCTAAATGATGAGAATACCTCCCAGTCTTCTGCATCGCCTCTGAGGTTTGAATAAACTGAATACATTTTATCATACTGCTCCTTCTCTAATCGGGAAGAGAGCCATTTAAGTATTGTAGAATCCAGAGCTGACCGATCCAGTGAACCTTGACTATCAGACATGTGTAGAAGATAAATATTTGTAATTCATGTAGATGTTCTCAAATATGCTGTTTCTTGTTTGAACATACAACCGCATCAATGTAAAGGAAAATAAAAGTTGAGAGAACAGAAGGATGGGGTATTTCTTAATGTGAAACAGATATTTGTAGTATTAGATCGAAATAGCCTTTAAGAGGTTGCGGGAGGTATCTAACCCATCTAATCGCTATTTCAAACCTATTCTATACCTGATCGTTTTTTATACATTGGACTTTGACAATCATGATTGAACAAGTAGAACCGGGTTAATACTTCTTCTGATCAACCAATCAGTACGTAAAGCTCATCGACTGCAAGCCCTGTGAAATCTTTGATAACTTTACTGCATTTTGACAGCTCTTCCGCTGAGTGTGTTGATGAAATACCCACAACTTTAGAACCGGCCCGAACACCGGCTTCAACTCCTGCGAGTGAATCTTCAAATACAATACATTTTGAAGGAGGGAGGCTCAATCTCTCTGCTGCTTTGATATATACCTGGGGTTCCGGTTTTCCTTTATCTACATCTGAAGAATCTAATATGGCTGAAAAATAGTCTTTTATGCCCAGCTCAGACAAAATAAACTCAGCGTTTTCACCGGGCGCAGACGTTGCTACCGCGGTTGCCACATCTCTGTTTTTCAGTTTATCGAGAAACTCGGTGATACCCGGTATAGCAGAAGATTTTGGATCAAAGCGATCCCGAAACATCTGTTCTTTTTCATCTCCAAGCCGTTCGGACTGTTCAATGGTAATTTTACCAAACACTTCGGGTATCCACTCTTTGTTGGTTCTGCCCCAAACTCTCTCTTCCAGGAATGAATCTGTAACCTGCTGATTATGCTTTTTACAAAAGTCTTTGATTGTCTCTTTATGAACCGGGTTGCTGTGAACAATTACACCGTCCATATCAAAAATAGCGCCAATTGTGTTGTTCATATACTTTAAATTCCGTTTGTACTCATTGATTTAAAACGTCATAATTCCGTAGCCGTATGATAAGGATTCAATATGTAAGATTTATACCTGTTACCCGCCTCTTGTTTGTGTCTGTACTATTAATTTTTACGGTTTGCCCGCATCTATACAGTTATTCAAACGGTTCAAATCAAAACAGCTGCAAATCATATGAATCAAGCGAATCAGATCCTCTCATCCGTTATGCAGGAAACCATGCATTTCTGACCGTTTCTAAAATTTCAGACCACACGTTTAGTATTATACTGTTTCCTCTTGAAAGCATTCACAGTTCTGAACCTGAGCTGCCGGAGTCGGAATTTGTGGCCGAACATGAAAAAGAGCAAATTTGGAGAAGCCGCACCGTGATGGATCCAATTCGCGGCAGTGTTGGAGACTATACCCTAGAGATACTGCGATCCCCTTTAAGAATTGTTTTCAGACATCCGGATGATTCAATTTTGCAGGAGCTGCTATGGCCTGATAGCGATGACGGCCGCCTGGAAATGCGAGCAAAAGAAAAAATCTACGGTCTTTTACGAATCGGTCAGACCGGGGATGGCTCCTGGGATGTCATCAAAAATGAAGCCGGAAGTGATGGGAGTATGTTTTCGCCGCCGGCGGGTGATCCATTTGTCCTGCATGGTGAAAATGGCTGGACACTGTTTATTGCGCATCCCGCCGGAAGTACAAGTTCATTTACACTCGATGGCGAAAAGGGCACTTTTTTACCTGATGCGCAAAGATTGACATCGCCCGTGCAGATCTTCATTACGCTCCGGAAAGAACCTGAGAAGATCTTAAACGAGTACAGCCTGTTCGCCGCTCCGTCCTTGTTAAAGCTTCTCCAATCCTCCGGTATTGAATCTCTATAGTGATGCTATCGGTTTGATGGTTACCAGTTGTTTGGTGATCGCAAAGAGGTTTTAAATCTAGCGATCGCTTTGAAATCAACTCATCACATGCCTGTAGATGATGTCAAAAACGTCGGTTGGTTTGTAGCTCTCTTCCGTGAGAAGTACAGACTGTTGGGTGGCAATAAGCGGCCCGGTTCCTGATGTTGACGAGTGCCGGCCGTGCGAACCTTTTACGCCAGACCCATCTATCGGAATCAGATCCATGGTGTACCGAAAGCCCAGTTTTTTCTGCAGAAGTCTGAACGCCACTTTTAGTTTCGGAAAGGCGATATCAGGATTGATCAGCAATTCGGCTGGGTCGTATCCGGGTTTGGTGTGAATGGCTACGGTAGGTGCAAAATCGGGGGCTTTATCGTCATCCAACCAGTAGTAGTAGGTAAACCAGGAACCGGGTTTTGCAATGGCCACAAGCTCACCCGATCGCGGATGATTAAGATGGTGCTCCTTTTTGCCCTCTTCACCTAAAACCGACTCCACACCGGGAATCTTTTCAATGATATTTTTCACCGGTTCGATGTCGTTTTCATCTTTAATGTAAATATGAGCAATCTGGTGGTCGGCCACTGCAAATGCGCTGCTCTCATCCGGTATCAAAATTTCACCGCCCATCTCTTCACGAATCATAAGGTATCCCTCTTTTCTAAGCACGCGGTTGATCGATACAGGGTCGTTCACCGGCTCAATACCGTACTCTGAAAGAAGTATGACGCGAATATTGCGACTTTCGTAGTAGTCAAACAGATCACCGCAAACGGAATCTATCTCCTGAAGGTCTTTGGCAACAGCGGGGTCGTCGGGACCAATACGCTGTAAGTTATAATCGAGATGAGGAAGATAGATAAGTGAAAGTGTTGGGTCCTGCTTCTCAGCTATATCAATAGCTGAATCTGCAATCCACTTGCTGGAAAAAATGGTTGTATTCGGTCCCCAGAAGTTGAAAAGGGGAAATTGACTCAGCTTATTCTGCAGCTGATCTCTGAGTTCGATCGGCTTCGTATAAATGTCTGGTATCTTAACGCCATCGGCCCGGTAGATCGGGCGGGGGGTGATCAGGTAATCGACTGAAGAGTTCATATTATACCACCAAAAAAGGTTGGCACATGTAAAGCCAGAATCTTCTTGTTTCAGCTTTTCCCAGATTTTTTCTGACTGAACCAGCTTGTTGGACTGACGCCAGAATTTAATGATATCCATATCGCGAAAATACCAGCCGTTAGCTACCACACCATGCTTATCGGGCATCACGCCGGTCAGGTAGGTAGACTGAACCGAACACGTTACGGCCGGAAGCATAGACTCCACCGGCGCCATATTTCCCTTCGAAATCCATTCAGAAATCCGGGGTGTGTGTTCGCCAATAAGATCCGGTGTCAGACCAACGACATTTATGACGGCTGTTTTATGCATATCAGTACTAGTTGAATTGAGTTATGATTTTAGATCCGGGCTTCCATTTAGAGTCAAATGTTTTGTCAGGTGTGATTTTTCGGTAGTAAGAGGGAGTAGAGGCCCTGAAACTGTCTAAAAAGTCAGCTTTGAATTTATGCAAGCTTTACTTGTGAAGTATCTTTTTAATCTATGGTGAACCCTCCAAGAGTTCCGAACTCTTGGAGGGAGGGGTGCTTACCCCCGCTCTTCAATCGCCTTGAGAGTCCAGTTTAATTCCCGTTCAATTGAATCGGTGATGTCAGCTTTTAGATGTTCCGGCAGAACTTCCCAGGTGTAGGTCTCTACCTCAAAATGTTTGCACCCCGCTTTATTTAGAAGAGGTCCGATACTTTCAAGTATATGATCCTGGGTTGAACTCATCTCGTCAAAAAGATTGATAAAGACCGGAACATGAAAGTGAATACGCCATTCTTCAGATTCTATATCTACAATGTGTTCAATGGCTTGTGGGAGATCTCTAAACTGTTTATAGGTTCCGTCGTTACGCTTTTCTATCACCTGATGAAGATAGACCGGCTCATCAAATTTCCGGAGTTTTTCCGCCAGATTCTTTCTGTGAGCCGGATCGTTACCGAGGTTAATTTTTAGGGCTGCACTCATCTGGGTTTTGCCAATACGTATTCCTGCTGCAATGAAGTTAGCTATCGCTTTATGGGGATTTTCATACTCTAATGCGAAATGACAGGTGTCGTAACAGACCCTGATGTGCCTGTGTAAAATCTCTTCTGCCTGTGCACGGTTGTACCCATACTTGCTTTCAAGATAGCTGCTGCCGTCTGGAAACAGAGATCGCGTAAAAAAGTCAATCGTTTCAGCACTGTTTTCGAGCAGACAGTCCGGCTCGGGCTCAATATCAAGATGAAGCTCTTTGCCGTCATTTTTTTCAATATCAGCCATTTTATGAGCGACCTCAGCAAGGTGCCGGGTACTGATGCGCCGTATCTCCTCTTCGGGCGGGTTCTCCTCCCAATATTTGTAGGAGAGGGGTGACGTAGAGATCCCCCCGTCCATACCTTCCGGTACCAGCTCAGCAAGAATTTCAGCCAGATCGAGTGTGTAATCCAGACGCGCTTTTTGGGTCCAGTCAGGTGCGTAAACGTTATCTTTTACTCTCTCCCCGTGAAAACTGCCGTACGGAAAGCCGTTAATCGTGAAAAGATAGAGATTTTCGCTGCTGAGCCAATGCTTAAAAGTGACCAGCGATTCTGGCTTTTTCAATGATTTTGCAGCTTTTGCAGAGAGTCTTAAACCCACACCGAAAGGAGCATCAGGGGATACCCTTTGCTTGATTTCGGGGAGATGGAGTTTGAGCTGCCTGAAATGATCGATCCACTCCTCGCCGGAATGGATGTTTGAACAGTAGGTAAGGTGGCAGCCCGGGTGCGATTGCAGAATCATAAAATAAGTAGGTTAAGCCAGTTCTTTTTTACCGTCACGCAGCAGTTTAATTGCTTTTTTATAGAGATCGAGATCAACTTCATGAACCTCAACACCTTTACCGATACTCTCAAGGAGCATAATGGTCAGTTTACCTCCCAGGTGTTCTCGAAACTCCTGAAGTCCGTGGAGAACAGATTCTTTTCTATCGGGATCGTCGAGCCCATTTTCCAGTTCCGGAACGTAGAGCTGAAAGCCACACTCGTGGAAAAGATCGAGAATGCGGTTCAGACTCTCTGCATTAAGCATTCCTTTGAGATAAGAATAAGTGGAGTCGAGCGCAATCCCAATGGCAACGGCTTCGCCATGGCGTAGTTCGTAATCGGTGAGCTGTTCGAGTTTATGTGCAGCCCAGTGCCCGAAGTCGAGGGGGCGCGATGAACCGGTTTCAAACGGATCGCCGGACGTTGAAATATGCTCAAGATGAAGTTCCGCACAGCGATGAATCAGAGTTTTCATCGGCTCCATATTGCGTTCTTCCAGTTGTTTAGCGTTCTCTTCAAGAAAATTAAAGAAAGAGGCGTCTTTGATAAGCGCAACTTTTACAGCCTCCGATATACCGGCTCTCCAGTCTCGCTGCTCAAGTGTCTTTAAGAACTCAAAATCGTTTAATACAGCGTGCGGAGGCACAAATGTGCCGAGAAAGTTCTTCTTGTCATATGCATTAATTCCGTTTTTTACTCCAACAGCTGCATCGTTTTGTGCTAATACTGTAGTCGGAATTCGAATCAGCCGAATGCCTCTGTGCGCTATCGCAGCGGCGTAGCCGGCCGTGTCAATGACTGCGCCTCCGCCAACAACGCATACAAAGCTGTGTCTGTCGAGATCTGCGTTTTCGATAGCGTCGAGAATAAGCTGTGCGAGGTCGGGATTATTTTTTGCTGTTTCACCACCGGGTATAACTACCGGGGAATCTATCAGCTCAAATGTATCCGTGTGCAGAGATGAATAGGAGCGAATATCATCCATAAGACCGGGATGATGATTTTCCATTCCACGATCGAAAACAAATAAGATCTTTGGAGCAGGTTTTTTTGAACGGATGTTTAATGTATCTAAAAAAAGAGGGTTGGATGGATTGAATAGCTCCTCCGTAAAATTTACATCGTAGCTAAACGGCACACTGAATTCTTGTCGTATCTTCTTCATGAAAAACTTCTCAAATAGGGTTTATTCAGTAAATATTTTCTGATGTGCATGCTGTTGATAAGCGTATCAAACACGCTTAAAAACTAAGTATACAACTTATGAATTGAAAAAATGCAGAGATGATTCATTTTTTTACAACCCAAAGACCTATTTCAGGTTGCTTGGTGCAGTTAAACAAAATAAAGATCTTTGTAGGCAGTCAATTCAAAAAAATGATTTTGCAATCACGAAATTTCGGAACTGTAGTATCATAAAAATCTAAACCATCACAACCTGCGTAATCGGCTCCACTCAATAGTTCAGTAATCTCTCCAGCTTTTCTTCAAGCCGGTAATCGGCTAAATACCCTCTCTCCAGCTCTTTGCTAAACGGTATCGGTGTGTGAATAGATGAACATCGAATTACGGGGGCATCCAGCTGTTCGAAGCAATGGTCGGATATTCCGGCGGATATTTCGCTCATGGGCCCCATAATTTCAGAAGCCTCTTCCAATAGTAAAACGCGACCGGTTTTTTGCACGGAGTCTCGTATGGTTTCCCAATCTATGGGAGCAAGTGATCTCAAATCCACAATTTCGAGGTTGATTCCCTCCTCAGCATATTTTTCGGCAGCTTCAACAGCCCAGTGAACTCCGAATCCAAAGGTAATGATAGTGGCATCGTTTCCTTTTCGAACCACATGCGCTTTGTCTAAATCTGTGATTTGACACTGGTTGGACGTAATCTCTTTAATACTTCGATAAAGTTTCTTGTGCTCGAAAAACAATACCGGATTTGGATCAAAAAAAGCGGTGTAAAGCATATTTTGAGCATCACGTACCGAAGATGGCACTACGACGCGGAGGCCGGGCAGCCCCATGAACCAGCTCTCCGGAGATTGTGAATGAAAGGGCCCGGCTCCAACACCGGCCCCATGAGGTGCACGAATTGTGATGTTCAGATCCGGCATCCAGCGGTAGCGGCCTTTTGTCAGGTTATTAACAATCTGGTTGAAGCCACACGTTATAAAATCGGCAAACTGCATCTCAACTACCGGTTTAAAACCTTCAATGGCCAGGCCTATAGCCGCACCCACAGCCCCCGATTCAATAATGGGTGTATTTCGAATTCTATCTTTGCCGTACCTTTCAGTAAATCCCTCTGAAACTTTAAACACGCCTCCGTATTCAGCCACATCCTGTCCCAGCAGCAGAAAAGTATCATCTTCGTCAAATGCCTGTATGTGAGCAAGCTGAATAGCATCAACCAGCCTCTTTTCTGATTGATTATCTGACAGCTCGCCGCTGCTTTTTTTCAACCGTGGGCTGAAGCCGGCTCTGGAGCGCTCCGTTTGCTCATTAAACAGGGGCTCATCAGCATGAAGTGCTTTGTTCAGGTCAGGTTCAAATTCTTTTTTGACAGATTCTCTGATCCGTTCAAACTCAGCACTATCCGTTACGATCTCCTCGCTCTGCAGCCACTGCTGAAACCGGTAGATAGGATCTTTCGGTTTCCATTTTTCCAACTCTTTATCATTCACATAAAATGTACCGGAGGCCTCTTCGTGTCCGCGCATCCGAAATGTTTTGGCCTCAATCAGCACCGGTTTTCCGCTAAGCGCAAGCTTTCTTGCATTCTTGATTGAATTAGAAACTTCGAAAAAATCATTCCCGTCAATTAGCATACCCTCAAGACCATAGCCTGCTGCGCGATCTACAAGGTTTTCACAGGCAAACTGTTCTGAAGCGGGAGTTGAAAGGCCGTAGCCGTTATTCTCAATCACAAAGATTACCGGTAGCTCCCACACTCCGGCCAGATTAAGCGCTTCATGAAAATCTCCTTCACTGGTTCCACCATCACCACAAAAACTTACGGCAATTTGGTTTTCACTTTTTAATTTATAGGCAAGCGCAATTCCATCAGCTACAGGCATAGTAGCCGCCAGGTGAGATATCATCCCAAAAATATGGTGTTCGGGGGTGCCAAAATGGAACGAGCGGTCACGGCCGCCGGTAAAACCGGCAGCCTTGCCGAAAAGTTGTGAGAAAAGGGGAAAGAGAGGAACTCCGCGGGTTGTGAATACGCCAAGATTTCGATGCATCGGCAGCAGGTAGTCATTTATGTCAACAGAAGAGGCAACACCTACGGAGATAGCTTCCTGGCCAATACCCGAAAACCACTTACTGATTTTGTTTTGTCGCAGCAGGTTGAGCATTTTCTCCTCAATCAACCGGGGAAGCAACAGCTGTCTGTACGTTTTTAACGCGGATTCTTTAGAAATTTTTTGTTTGGCTTGTATCATAATTACGTAATTACGAAAAATTCTGCGTAATTTGGTTTCTTTTGAATTTATTCAAAGTCAAAATTACTATTTAGATGTGTAATAAATTCTTAGGATATAACCACTATTTATCAAACACAATAGCTATTTTGATCCCATTAAAATTTTACTCTAAATTAGACAGCTATGGAAGCTCTTGGTCGTCAGATACTTGTTGAATATTACGATTGTAAAGAATCAAATATCAACGATGTTGGCTACATTGAAAACGCTTTGATTAATGCTACCAAGGCATCAAAGGCTACAATCATTTCTCATAATTTCCACAAATTCAGTCCTTACGGTGTTAGTGGTGTTGTAGTAATTGCGGAGTCTCACGTGGCTATTCATACCTGGCCGGAATATAACTATGCTGCAGTTGATATCTTTACCTGTGGTGATACCATTGATCCATGGGTCATTCAGGAACACCTGAAAGATTATTTCGAGTCAAAAAATGTGTCCAGCATGGAGATGAAGCGCGGACTCTTTAAAGTTCCTTCCGGCCAGCGACTATTGTTCAAACCGGCCGTAGCAGAAGAGTCCAACTAATCTGATCTTCAAATTCAAAAAAATCTATTTCTTATATGATGGTAAAAACTCCAAATATCTACAGCCTCGTAATCGGTGCCGCTGAAGGACGGACAAGACTGAATGCTTTTGATAAAGCTCTTTTAAATGCCGGAGTAGGCGACACAAACTTGATGAGGATGAGCAGTATTCTGCCTCCTGCAGCAAAACAAGTTGATATTAACGGTATTCAGCTGCCAAAAGGCGGGCTTATTCCACTTGCATACGCAACGATCGACGGAAATACGCCTGGAAGACTCATTTCAGCGGCCATTGCTGTTGGAATACCGGAGGACGATTCTGAACCCGGCGTAATTATGGAGTACGAAGATCACGCCGACCTGAACACCGTGGAAGGAATTGTTCGCCAAATGGTTGTGGATGGTTTTGATTATCGAAACCGAAAATTGAAAGAGATAAAATCTTTCGGGATTGAACATAAAATAAAAACTTGCGGAGCTGTATTTGCTGCGGCTGTATTATGGTATGAGTAAGTCTACCCATTTGTACCCCGGTTTTAGTGTCTTGTTAGGTATAATTTTTCGGTAATAAATGGAGTAAATGATCTGAGGCTGTCTAAAAAGTGAAATACTATGAGATCAAGCTTAAATAATTAAGACAATAAATCCCTCTCTATTTGTATAAAGAGGGAAATAGGGTGAGTCGGAATATAGACTCTAAATTATGTAAGCGGAGTGCAAGACAGACACCCTTTTTGGGCAGCCTCCCGGGGGTGGTTGGATTTCAATCTCTATTCCTATTCAATTTTTGAAATCGAACATTAAATACTTTAACCATCCCTAAATTCGCTTGACGCGTTCAAAAAATGAGCCCTCTTTAGAAAGAAGGGGACTTTCACCTGATCAACTGATAAATTAAAATTGACACAGCATTAATCTCATATCTCTAAATCAATATACTTAATGCCTCTGCAATACAACGAATATTATAACGAACGAACCGGCTTAACAATCGGCCTCGGGAAACTTCTTTTTGCTGAACAATCGGAATACCAGCTTGTTGAGGTCTACGAAACCGATACCTGGGGAAACCTGATGACCATAGACGGCATGGTGATGCTCAGCGAAAAAGATGAGTTTGTCTATCACGAGATGATCAGCCACACGGCCATGTTTACGCATCCCGAACCGAAGCGCATCTTAATTATTGGTGGTGGAGACGGGGGTACTGCCAGAGAAGTGCTGAAACATCCGTCCGTTGTGCATGTTGATATGGTTGAGATTGATAAAACCGTTGTGGATGCATCTAAGCTCCATTTTCCAAATGTTGGAGATTTTGATAATCCCAAACTGAATGTGCTCTATGAAGACGGGGTCGCTTTTGTCAAAAATGTAAAGACCCCGTATGATGTCATCATTATTGACGGATCTGACCCGGTAGGGCCGGCTGAAGGACTATTCGAGAAGGATTTTTACCAGTATTGTTTGGATGCGCTTTCTGATAACGGTGTGCTTACGGCGCAAACAGAGAGTCCCTGGGTTAAAGCCTACTACCCAAGCATGAAAAAAGTGTTTGGTGCTCTGGACGATCTTTTCCCAATCTCCAAAATGTATTTAAGTTTCATACCGTTATACCCAGCGGGAATGTGGTCGATGGCGTGCGCTTCAAGACAAGAAGATCCGCTATCAGACCCGGTGCTTCAAAGAGTTGGGGAAGGAGTTCAATCTCTTGGCGAACTGCGATATTATAATCGCGATATTCATGCCGGCTCATTTGCTATTCCCACCTTCGTCCGCGATATCATTAAATAATGATCCGTCGCTTCTATGAACACCTTTCTCGTCGCAATGAGAAGAACTCAAATTCGCCTTTTATCTCTTCTGTTTCTGCTGCTCTGTTCAGCATTAACGGCTGAGGCGCGTCAGCTGGCCGCTGAGGTGATTGGGGTTAAGGAGACATTCGATATATCGCCCGATTTGTCCCAAAGCCTGCTGAGCCGTAATTCAGTCCAGGATATTGCCCCGCTTCTGAAGGAGTGGCTAGCTACAAGAGGATATTATGATGCAGAAGTTGATTCTGTCAGTAAAACATCGGAACGGCTCAGTATCTACATAAATGAGGGGTGCATCTACAGACTTGAGTCTGCCGATATCAGAATTGATTCAGAAGAGGCTCATTCAGATGCCTCAATCCTGGCTTCAGAATCGGGCTATATTGGCACTCCATTTACTCCTGATCTTATTCGCGAACTCTCCGGATACTGGCTCTCTGGGCTGGCTATGGAAGGGTACATGCTTTCAGAATTTAAGGTTGATGAGATCCTGCTCAACAGAGAGGAGTGTTCCGTGGCGCTCAGGGCTACTGTATTAGCGGGAGAGAAGGTAGTTGTTCGGGGAGTCCGTTTTGAGGGTCTGCATAGAAATGATCCTGACTATTTAAGAAGAGTGAGCGGAATTAGTGGTGGTGAAACGATCACTCCGGGATTGTTCGAACGGGGTCGCAGAAACTTAACCAATTCAGGACTTTTTGACAGCGTATCGGATGGAGAGATCATCTTTTTTGATAGCGAACCGTATGTGCTCTATGTAGTTGATGAACAACAACTAAATTTTTTCGATGGATTGATTGGGTACGTACCCGATGCTGCCGGATCGGGGAATATTGCGGGGTACGGCGATATTTTACTGAGGAATACCGTGGCTGAAGGAAATATTCTGGATCTTCGGTATGAACAGCTTCAGCCGCTGGTCTCAAAATTAAACGTACGGGCCGGGCAGAATTTTATTGGAGGCTTCCCCCTCAGGCTCGGTGTTGCGCTTCAATTCACGCAGCAGGATTCCAGCTATCTTGTCCGGAATATTGAATTGAACAGCGGCTACAGGATTTTACCCGGCTTTGAAATCACCGGGCATATCCGGGCAGAGAGAAGTACAGTTGCAGAAGAGCTGATGGGAAGTGCCACGGCGGCCCTTAATTCAAGAGCCAGCTTTTATGGCCTCGGTTTTAACATAAGAAACACAAACAGGTTTCATGTGCCCACAAGCGGATACGATGGGCGACTGATGTTTGAGAGGGGCCGGCGGTTTATCAATGATGAAAGAGTGGTTGACGGAGACCGTGTCTCGTTCACTCAAACCATTTTGCGAGGAGATTTGAGAGGATATATACCGCTTGGAGAGCGACCTGTGCTGGCTCTGCGGATTCAGGGGATGTTATTGGAGAGCTCTGAATTTCTGATCACCGATCTGTTTCGATTCGGCGGGGCAGAATCTCTTCGCGGATTTCGGGAAGATCAGTTTCGCGCCTCTGCCGCAGCGTGGGGCGAGCTTGAGGGAAGGTACATGCTCGATCGAAGTTCATATCTGTTTCTGTTCGGTGCGTACGGAATTTACAACCGGCCTCAATTGATAAACGAAGAGACGAATCAGCTAGCCATGGTAGAAAACCTTACCTCGCTTGGATTTGGGCTTGCGTTTCAGTCTCCGCTGGGCATCATCAAGTTTTCATACGCCATCTCCCCGGATGAAGATCTGGCCAACGGCAAAGTTCATGTGGGTATAACCACCGGGTTGTAGGTTGATCGTGTGATCTTTCGCTGTATACCGCAGCCCAAAAGTCGTCTGGAATGCATATCCCTACTCTTGTTTTTGAATTATTGGGATAGGGTGGATATAAATATATCTGTGAATAATCACAAATTTTGGAACTACCTCCGGGTGAATACAAATTTGCATTCAACTAACGTTTTACGATATATTGATCTATCAACAAATCGTAATACTATAGAATTATGGAAACTGTCAAAATCTCACCCAAGTTTCAGGTTGTAATACCTGCTAAAATCAGGGAGGCAATGGGCTTGAAGCCCGGCCAGAAAATGCATGTACTCTCCTATCAAAACCGTGTTGAGTTTATTCCCGTGATGGATATTGAGGAGTCGCAGGGAATGTTCAAAGGGATCAATACAGATTTTAAACGTGAGAAGGACCGTTTATGAATGTAGTTGACAGCTCGGCGTGGCTGGCGTGGTTTGCAGGAGAGCCGAACGCTAAACAGTTCAAAAAGGCGATTACGGATACTGACAACCTGATTGTACCGGTGCTGTGCGTCTATGAAGTTTTTAAAGTTCTGCTTCGTGAAACCGGCGAAACAGATGCTTTGAAGGCGATTACACTTCTTCAACATGGAAAAATTGTAGACCTGGACACGGAAATTTCCATGAACGCCGCAAAACTGAGTCACGATAAAAACCTGCCTATGGCAGATTCCATCATCTATACGATATCAGAAAAGTATAGTGCCACACTTTGGACTCAGGATGCTGATTTCGAAGGGCTGCCCGGCGTAAAATATTTCCCGAAGAAGGTATAAAATCTTCATCAGTCTCACTCCCGGTTTCGCTAAAGTGTACAAAAGATGAACCTTCTCTATTTGACAGAGAGGGGAGACTTTTGATTATACACTTCAAGCCTGAGAACGAATCTCTCTTAGACATAAATTATGTTATCTTTTATAGATTGATAATACCGAGGCTTAATGGCGTTCATCGATACAAGATCAACATTTCGCTGCAAAAGCATTTCAAACTCTTCAGCAAGGTCAATAAAGCGGATACCTATATTGCCGTCAAACTCAACAAGAATATCTACATCGCTTTGCGAAGTATCTTCATCTCTTGAAACTGATCCAAATAACCCGATAGACCTGATTGGGTATTTCCCGAGCAGAGACTCTTTATGCTGTTTTAGAATGGTTATTATTTCATTTTCTTTTGCCATGGACTAATAATACATGATAAATATTTTGTTTTCATTTATTAATTCTGCGGATAAAAAACTATTAAAATGGAAAAAGATATTTTCATTGAAAGATTCATCTTCACCGGATGAATTCGCTTCATCCGGTGAATGTTAAGTCCAAATGCCTGAATATAAGACAAGATACATGGAATGCATTCGGGGGTGAACATAGCTTTTGGATAATGCATAAATCTACCATTTCTCTAACACGATGTTTGAAAACCCATAATTAATCCGGACCTATATGATCTCCCCTTCGAGGGGAGACCATGTGAGCGTTCAGCGAAACATGTGAGGGGTGTTCCTGTGGATTGAAATTTGGGCTTATGTCTAAACTGAAACTTAAAATTTGGTCATTACAACTCATCCGATGACGGGAAGTCATCGGATGTGGATCGTACACCTCAGAAAGTTAACAGATCAACTTATTTTCTCTCATTTCTTTGCTATCTTCAGATCTTTATTAAACCTAATGTATCAACCGTCCAAATCAACTTTATGACGACGATTGCAAATCCTAAGTACGAGGCCGTGATCGGCCTTGAAGTCCACGCTCAGCTTTTAACGGAAAGTAAAGCCTTCGCTGCAGTTTCCTCACAATATGGCGGTGCGCCAAATTCCCAAGTCACACCGCTTTGTCTCGGTCACCCCGGTACGCTGCCCGTACTAAACGAAAATCTTGTTCGATACATCATTCGAATGGGCCTGGCCACAAACTGTAAGATTGCTGAAAAATCAATCTTTGCGCGGAAAAACTACTTTTATCCCGATCTCCCCAAAGGATACCAGATCTCGCAGTTTGAAACGCCCATCTGTTATGAGGGTGAAATTCACATTGAGCTTGAGGAGTACGATAAGACCATCGGCCTCACGCGCATCCACATGGAGGAAGATGCCGGTAAATCAATCCACGATCAGGATCCCTTCCACACGCTGGTTGACCTGAACCGGGCGGGAACTCCTCTCATTGAGATTGTGTCAGAGCCCGATATGAGAACGCCACAGGAGGCGTACGCCTACCTCACAAAAATCAAACAGATTGTTCAATACCTGGAGATTTGTGATGGGAATATGGAAGAGGGGAGCCTCCGTTGTGATGCCAACGTTTCAGTGCGTCCACGTGGCCAGAAAGAGCTTGGCACGCGTACAGAGCTTAAAAATATGAACTCGTTCCGTAATGTAGAGCGAGCCATCGCTTATGAAATTGAGCGTCAGATAGACCTCGTTGAATCCGGCGGCTCTGTGGTTCAGAAAACACTCCTTTGGGATTCCAGTAAAAATGTGACGCGACAGATGCGCACGAAAGAGGAGGCGCACGATTACCGCTATTTTCCTGAACCTGATATTCCCCCGGTCGTTGTTACCAGTGAGATGCTGAAAGAGATTAAATCAAACCTGCCCGAGCTGCCCGATGTTCGCCTGGAGAGATTTATGAGTGAGCTGGGTCTGTCTGAAGAAGATGCCATCGTTCTCACCGAAAGCCGGTACCTGGCAGATTACTACGAACAAATCCTGGACATACTCGACGAACCGAAAGCAGTTGCCAATGTTGTGCTTACAGAAGTACTTCGGGTGCTGAATGACAAAAGCATTTCCATACGCGAGTTTTCAATTTCAGTGGATCGCATCGCGGAGCTTGTGAAATTGAAGCTGGACGATAAAGTAAACTCATCAGCCATGCAGGAGATCTTCAACGAGATGCTCACCGATGACAAATCGGCTGAAGAGCTGGCCAAGGAGATGAACCTGATCCAGGTATCAGACTCCGGTTTTGTTGAACCGATTATTGATGAGGTGATAGCTGATAACCCCGATGAGGTTGAAAAGTACAGGGGCGGTAAAAAAGCTTTGGTTGGGTTTTTTATCGGTCAGGTGATGAAAAAATCGCAGGGTAAAGCCAATCCAAAACAGGTACGTGAACTCGTAGCAAAAAAACTGGACGGATAAATTTATGAATATGGATTTTAAATTAGTCAGCTTAGCTGCAGTGCTGGCGTTTGGTTTTCTACTGAGCAGCTGCAGCTCAGAACCGGACAGGGTTGGAACAATTATTGAAGGCCAGATTACAGTAGATCCCGAACTGGATTCCTCTATGGACTACTCGGGCATCGAGCTGCTCATTGCATTCAGAGGCGTTGACGGATCACCGCAGGATACGCTTTTCCACTCCATAACCGATTCAACCGGAAGCTACCACGGTACGGCATATATTGAAGAGAGGGGAATTTATCCCGTTCTTGTATCGAGGAATAACAACCGTGTTGGAATGATAAACCTTGTGCTTGCTCAGGGCGACACGGTCAGGGTAAATGCTCAGCTTCCCGACCTAAATCAAACTGTTGCAATACAGTCGGTTGAGCACGATGCTTATGAAACATTTGAACGTCTTCAAAGAAATTTCAACCGGGTGGTTACCTACATCAACAATGTGGGTATGAGCCAGGACAGTGTTGAAACGGAAATTCTTAAATGGAGCGATCTCTTTTGGGATTTTTACACACAGAGTGAATCTACGCTGGCAGGTGAACGTTCAGCTTCCACCTCCATCACACTGCTCGACGGGTGGGACAATGAGCTGATGCTTGCCCGAACCGATTCACTGCTCAGTAAAACAAACCGGTTGCCAACGGATCTTCGGGTTCAGCTTACCGGCTATTTTGCCGAAACAGAAGGGTTAGATCGGTCCATACAGTTTTTGGATCAGCTTGACGGGCGCCTTTCAAATCGTGATCATCAGCTGCCTATTCGGCAAGATAAAATCAGGCTTCTTTTTGACAGCTCCCGGACAAACAATGCAGAGCTGCTTCTTCAAGATTTTAAACGAACTTATTCCGACAACGAATCTGCATTGGAGTGGGCTGAAAATATGGACTATGACCTTGCCACTCTTGCCCCCGGCCGTCCGTTTCCGGAATTCTCTTTTACTGATACCGATGGCGAAACGATCAGCAATGAAACAATGGGGGATTCGCCATATCTGATTGAAATTACAAGATTTGACAATGCGCTCTATCAAGAGCAGTTTGAGCAGACTGTTGTGATCAGCCAGATTTACGGGTCCCACGGACTGAAAATTATTACAGTTCCACTGTCAACATCAGACGTAGCGCTGAACGCATTTTTTGATGAAAGGGTAAAAATGTGGCCGATAGTTGATCCGGGAAGTTTTAATGCAGACAAGCTGATCGAAACCTATAACATACAGCGTTTACCTACTCGATTTTTAGTAAACGACCAGGGTACCATTATACAACGATACGTAGGAGCTGAATACAACAACATTATTCAGGGACTCCAGAACATATTAACTCAAGAACAGATCGAATCATGAATAAACTATTGATTGCCGGTAACTGGAAAATGAATCTCGGCCCGACTGAGGCAAAAGCTCTTGCAGGTGAACTCGCCAAACGGTGGCCGGCAGGAAAATTCTCGAACAGGGTAGTGGTATCTCCGCCCGCACTTTCTGTAGCAACTGTGGTGAATGAACTTAAAAAAACAGACATCAAAGTATCTGTTCAAAATGTTCATACCGAAGATAGCGGTGCCTACACAGGAGAAATCAGCAGTGCAATGGTGAAGGATGCAGGCTGCACCTATGCAATAATTGGCCACTCTGAGCGGCGTGAATATTTCAATGAAGATGATGCTTTTATAGCCAAAAAAACCAAAAAAGTGATTGATGGCGGGCTAACAGCCATACTATGTGTGGGTGAGAAACTGGATCAGCGGAAAAAGGGGACTCAGGAGAAAGTAGTAAAAGATCAGCTCGATGCAGTTCTGAAACACCTTGATGCCAACATAGCGTCCCGCTTGGTTGTGGCTTATGAACCGGTTTGGGCGATTGGAACCGGGGAGACCGCCTCACCTGAACAGGCACAAGAGATGCATCTGTATATTCGGAACGTACTGAAAGAGCACTGGGGTGAAAACAGCAGCAGAGAAGTGAAAATACTTTATGGCGGCAGCATGAAGCCGGCGAATGCAGAAGAGCTTCTTTCGCAAAACGACGTTGACGGCGGACTGATTGGCGGCGCGAGCCTCGAAGCGGATTCTTTTTCAGAATTAATTGAGATCGCTGAATCACTCACGAGCAATGGATAAAATTAACGTGTTGCTTATTGGAGGCGGAGGGCGGGAAGACGCCATGGCGTGGAAACTCTCCCAGTCTTCAAAACTGAATCGTCTCTACATCGCCCCGGGCAATCCGGGTACAGCACTTCACGGCACCAATATTGATTTGGATACAGCCGATTTTGATGCAGTGGCCCAACGAGTTCAGGATCTGGGTGTTGAACTTGTTATCGTTGGTCCGGAAAAACCCCTTGTTGATGGAATAGAAGATGACCTGACCCAAAAGGGGATTCTTGTATTTGGCCCTTCAAAAGCTGCGGCTCAGCTCGAGGGCAGCAAATCGTTTGCCAAAGAGTTTATGCAGGCAAACAATATTCCCACGGCCGGCTACAGCACATATACCATTTCTGAATTTGATGACGCCCTCTCCAGAATTAAAGCTGAAAACCGTTATCCAGTCGTCCTGAAGGCTGACGGACTGGCCGGTGGTAAAGGCGTGTTTATTTGTGAATCTGAACGTGAAGTAACCGAACGCTTAACTCAGCTCGCAGAGGATAAAAATCTGAAGGCGGCCGCATCAACGCTTGTTGTAGAAGAGTTTATGGAAGGTGAAGAGGCGTCGGTTTTTGTGATATCTGATGGAAACGACTATAAAGTGATCCACAATGCCCAGGACCATAAACGGGCTGGAGAAGGCGATACAGGATTAAATACCGGCGGAATGGGGGCTTATGCTCCTGCGCCACTTCTTACGGAAGACCTTCTTAAGCAGATTGACAGAGACATTACCGCGCCTACAATTGCGGGGATGAAAAAAGCAGGCTATCCCTACAAAGGAATTTTATATATCGGCCTGATGATTACCGCTGATGGTCCGAAAGTGGTGGAGTACAACTGCCGTTTTGGTGATCCCGAATGCCAGGTAATACTGCCACCGTTAAAAAATGATCTGCTTCAGCTTATCTATTCCGCATCTAAAAGGGAGTTGGGGCAGGAGGGTGATATTAAAATCAGTGATGAATACTACTGCACCGTAGTGCTTACAAGTGGCGGATACCCGGGCGATTATAAAAAAGGCTTACAAATTACAGGAATTGAACATGTTGACGAAAACGCGCTGGTATTTCACGCAGGCACCAAAAAGGAGAACGGCGAACTGGTCACAAATGGCGGTCGTGTTCTCAACATTGTAGGCAAAGGGGAAAAACTGCAGCAGGCTATTGATCACGCCTATACGAATGTGGAGAAGGTAACGTTTGAAAACTGTTACTATCGAAATGATATCGGAAAAAAAGGCCTGACAAAGCTTGCTTAAATACTGTGCAATACTGTTTCTGTTTACCGTCTTCTCTTTGACAGAATCAAACGATAGATCTGTTGACATAACACCCCTCGGCGGCCAGCTCGATGGCGCACTCTCCTTAAGTGTTACTCCCAATGGTGATATGTATATCTCAGAAAGCAATAAGCATCGCTTTATCGTATACAACTCTGTCGGTATTCGTGTTGATTCAGTGGGAAGCCAGGGCAGAGGAGATTACCGATTTGACCGGCCCGTGTCTATTCACGCAACAAACGGATTAAGGATTTACGTTGCAGATCGTAATAACAGCCGGGTTCAGCTGTTTGATCGCAGGCATCAGTATCTCACGTCAATTTCATCCGGAAATATCGACAGACAGTCCCGATTAAAACCTGCTTTGTTAACTGTCTCATCATCAAATGAACTGTTTGTTTTTGATCCCGACCGATTTGTCGTCTTCAAGTTCGACCCAAACGGCAACTACAGCCGAGAGTTTAGTCTCAGGCAGTTTTCTGTCCGTAATTTGAATCAGCTTAAGATCTCCGGTTCCACACTGTTGCTATTAGACAGCCAGAACGGTGTGATTCACCGCTTCAGCAGTGATGGCGAATATCTGAACTTTATCTCAGGTTTTGAGGGCGTAAAAGCAATACACGCCACGGTGAACGAAATTTGGGCTCTTTTTGAAAACAGGATTGACCAATTCACAAACAGAGGTGCTGTGATAAAATCGTATCCGTTCACAGAACCACTTGCCGGCATTACAGATCTTCATATAGCGGGAAACCGAGCATATATACTCACTGAAAATCAGCTTTACAGAGCAGCAGTAGAATGAAAGAAGCAGCGAGTCTTTTTACTATCCTGACCTTGATCTTGATCCCCCGGATTCTCCCGGCTCAACATGACCGGCCGGATCACCAAATAGCCATAATGGCAACGGCAGTGCACTCTTCCGAACTGAACTCTATTCCTGTATCCGTTATTTTCACGAAACAACCGGAGACTGAATCTATTGAAATATCGTCTTTTAGTGATGAAGGCGGGGTAATTATGATCACTGGCCGGCCCTACAGCGAATTTGAATTTCGGATACCTTCCGAAGCTATGGTTGTAAATCAGCATGGCGAGGAAGCACAATTACGGGATGTTCAGATGCTGAAAGGTCCGGACCGGTCACCGGATCTAATGGAGGTTGTTTCGCCATCGCTCTGTGTTGAAAGCACGATACCTGCAAGCGGACACCTTTTTATTCAAGTTGGAGGAACAGTGGCGTCAGATTTAGCTCTTCGCGGCAGATACTCCGGCTCTCTCAATCTGGAATGTGAAGCGGGCAGAGATGAATAGCAGTAATGAAATTATGGACACTCTGTTTGATGATGAAAAGCCTTTTCTTGAGAGAGCTCAGTTTGCCTATCGATACCAGGTTGAGAATAACTCAATTTACAGGGTATTTGCATCACACTTTTTTGGTGAAAACCAACAGCCCGGTTCTGTCGCTGAAATTCCGCTGATGCCTATCAGAGCGTTCAAAGAGCTGGATGTGATAGTGGATGGAAAAGAGCCCGAAATTACATTTAAAAGCTCTGGCACGGGATCTATGAGCAGGAGCCGGCATCTTGTGGCAGATTCATGGATCTACCGAAGAGCGATTCATGAGGGGTTCAACGAACATTTTGACAGTGAGTTTTCCACTATTCTATGCTACGCCCCCGGCTACAGCGACAACCCCAATTCTTCACTGTTATGGATGCTGAATCATCTTATTGAACGTGATCCGATAGGACTGAGTCAATTTTTACCGCTCGGCCAGCCGCTTAAAAAAGAACTTTTTGAAGAGCTCTATCGCCCCGATCGCACATTCATTCTCTTTGGTGCTGCTTTTGGTCTTTTGGATCTCATAGAATTAGGGTCTTGTCCACTGCCTGATTCCGCACATATTATTGAAACGGGGGGGATGAAAACGTATCGCCGCGAGATGAGCAAGCAGGAACTTCGAAAACATCTTTCTGATGGGTTCAATCTTCCGAAAAACCAGGTTCATTCAGAATACGGAATGTGTGAACTATTGAGCCAGATGTACGCCACAGGATCTGAGTGGCTATCAACACCTCACTGGATGCATACCTCCATCCGCGATCCGGAAGATTCGACTCGTATAAATGGCCCGGATATTGAAGGGAAAATTGGAGTCATTGATCTCGCAAATATTCAGAGCTGCCCGTTTATTCTGACAGACGATCGCGGAGTGTCGGATGAGAAAGGCAGAGTTTCAGTTTTAGGCAGGTGGAATCCTTCAGACCTTCGCGGCTGTAATTTTTTAATAGATCGGGATTAGAGATGGAAAAAAAAATTCTAGAGAGGATTGAAAAAGTACAGCGCTCTGTTGATCAATGGCTTAGTCCGGATAACTACACGCTGAAAGAGGCGATCGACAAAACGGTTAATGACGGGCATTTTAGTTTTCAGGATGTTAAGTATCAGATTCAGACACTCAAAAAGAAGTTGAATAAAGAGGAGTTATCTTATTGGGCTGAACAAGCCGGATTGAAGTCGACACAGAATCAGAAAACCGTAATGTGCCTGCATGCCGGTAATCTGCCGCTGGTGGGTGTCCAGGATATTTTGGCCATCGCGCTTAGCGGCCACCGCTATTTGGGTAAACTTTCACGTAAAGATTCCTATCTGCCTCAAACGCTTTTGGAAATACTCAGAAAAGAAAATCTGATAGATGGAGTTTGGTCGGTTGAACTGGACGATCTGAAGGGAAACCGGTCTGACGCCGTGATGTTTTCAGGATCCACAAGCACCGCAGGGCCGGTAATTGCGAGACTTAACGAACTGGGTATAGCAACCGACGAGACACCGAGATTGCTTCGAACCGCCCATTTCTCGATTGCACTTATTGAGGACAATCAACCCGATACGATGCATAACCTGGCAAATGCTGTATTTCGTTATGGAGGAAAAGGGTGCCGCTCCGTTGCCGTTGTTGTAGCTCCATTCAGTCTTGGAAGCTCAAAATGCAGTTTTACCGATTATGTAGAACTATTTTGGTTAAAACAGCCACAGCACGAAAAAGCTCCGCCGGCTCTCTATCATCGTTACGCATACAATAAAGCTGCGGGTAAAGAACAGGCATGGCTGGATGACTTTCTCATTGAAGAGACTGAAATGGAGCCGGTAGATTCTTTCATCGTTCACTGGGTAAAAGGTGAACGCTATAAAGCAGCCGAACTCGCAAACAGGTACAAAAGCAGTCTTCAAAGCGTTTACGTAACAAACCTGTCTGTTGACGTACCGAACCTTCCTGTCTCACCCGAGTTACTCTCTGATGCCCAGCAGCCACCGGTCTGGTGGAAACCCGACGGAGTTGACCCGCTAAAATGGCTGGGAGATCTTTAGTGCGGGTATCACTGATCTGTTTGAAGCTATAACAGCCTCAGTTCGATCAATAATCTTCTTGAATTATCTAAGAAAAATCTCCCCTTTCCGGTATAATACATCCGGGACCAATAAAGCACTGGCGGGGGAGACTATCACCCTCATTCCCCCTTTTCTAAGGGAGACTTTATCTTTTCTGACCCAGAGGGTCGGGGAATAAATCACTTATGATTCAAAAACATCTAATATCTAACCAATGCACGTTGCTTTTAAATAGCAGATCAATTAGTTTCTTCGTGATGAAATTATCGAACGAAAATATCAGCTGGTGGTGGCCAAATAGAATATATTTGGCAGTGGAAAAACTATAGGCTGAACATTATTATCTGAAAGTTTTCATAACCCGCTGCAGTGTCCTGAAGCGGGTTTTTTTATGGATTTATATGACGTTTAATACATTTAAAACTCTGGCTGAAACCTATTCGGCTATACCCGTTTCCAGGCGAATGCTGGCCGATATATTGACACCGGTATCACTTTTTCTCACAATCAGTGAAGATGCGGACTGCCCGTTTCTCTTTGAGTCTGTGGAGGGTGGAGAGAGGCTGGCGCGCTACTCCTTCCTGGGAAAGAATCCGTACCAAATTCTTCGGTTTGACGGTGAATCTGTAACGCTGCAGCAGCAATCAGACGAACCCCTGGTTCTTAGCGAGGAGTATTTCGATGCGCTGGAACGTCTGACAACACAGCATTCAGAGCCTCAGCTTCCCGGTTTGCCACGACTAACCGGTGGAGCCGTTGGGTTTTCATCCTACGATACTGTTCGGCAGGTTGAAGATCTGCCAAATCCGCCGGCGTCAGATATAGATCTTCCGGAGGCCATTTGGGCTTTTTATGATGAGGTCTTCGCCTTTGATCACGTGAAGCAGCAGATTGTTTTGATGAAAACCGTGTTTGTTGACGAAGAAACAGACCTTCGGAAGGCCTATGATGAGGCCCAAACTGCACTGGATCGAATGGAGACATCCGCAACAGCAGCGCGTCCCGGATCAAAACCGTTTCATCTTGATGCCAAACAGCTAACAAGTAACATCGAGCGGGAAGACTTTCACGAGATTGTAAAAAAGGCGAAAGAGTATATTTTTGAAGGCGACATTTTCCAGGTGGTTCTTTCTCAGCGTTTTGAAGTACCCTTCGAGGGAGACCGATTTACCCTCTATAGAGCCCTTCGAATGGTGAATCCATCACCCTACCTGTTTTTCCTCGATTTCGGCGATTTCTCGCTAGTGGGATCATCACCTGAAGTTCTGGTTCGCGTAACAGATAGCGAAGTACGGCTGCTGCCCATTGCCGGCACGCGACCCCGGGGTAAAACCCATGAAGAAGATCTAAGGCTGGAAGAGGATCTGAAAAATGATCCTAAAGAGATTGCCGAACATATCATGCTGGTTGATCTTGGCCGGAACGACTTGTCGCGTGTATGTAAATCCGGAACTGTAAAAATGGAGCGGAATCAATCTATTGAGCGATTTTCGCACGTGATGCACATCGTATCGGATGTGGTAGGCGAGATTGAACCATCCAAAACGTCAGTTCACGCTTTAAAGAATTGCTTTCCGGCCGGAACCGTCAGCGGCGCTCCTAAAATAAGGGCGATGCAAATTATTGATGAATTGGAGCCGACAAAGCGTGGCCCTTATGCCGGTGCGGTTGGTTATTTCGATTTTTCAGGAAATATGGATACCTGCATTGCCATCCGAACGATGGTGGTGACAGGGGATTCTGTCTACATACAGGCCGGGGCAGGAATAGTAGCCGACAGTGATCCGGAAACAGAATTTCAGGAAACGAAAAGCAAAGCCGGAGCTTTAGTAGAAGCGCTGAGCCTGGCACTAGAAATCACAAAATAAAATAATAGAATCTAATAGAAAGCAGTGAATATTTATTAACATAACCCTGCTATCCACTACTTTCTACCCAATACCCAACTACATGACCCAAAAGAAAACAATCTTATCCGGTATTCAGCCTTCAGGTAAACTCCATATTGGAAATTACTTTGGAGCCATGAGGCAGCATATTTCGATGCAGGAAAAAGGAGATGCGTTCTATTTTTTGGCAAACTACCACTCTCTTACATCCGTCACAAACGGTAAGATACTCTCTGAATATACACAGGATGTTGTTTTAGACTACCTGGCGCTGGGCCTCGATCCTGAAAAGTGTACTTTTTTTGCACAGTCGGACGTGCCGCAAACGACCGAACTGGCCTGGATTTTGGGCACATTAGCACCTGTCTCCATGATGGAAAAAGGAGTTGCTTATAAAGACAAAGTAGCGAACGGACTGAGCCCAAATATCGGTTTATTTACGTACCCGATCCTTCAGGCAGCGGATATCTTAATTTACCACTCCGATATTGTGCCTGTTGGAGAAGATCAAAAACAGAATATTGAAATTACGCGTGATCTTGCCGGAAAGCTGAATCGCGCCTGCGACCGTGAACTTCTGGTTATTCCCGAAGAACACATCGTAAAATCGGTCGCTACGGTACCCGGCGTGGATGGCAGAAAAATGAGCAAATCATATAGTAATACAATCAATATTTTTGATGAGGGTAAAACGTTGAAAAAAGCGGTTATGTCCATTAAAACAGATTCTACCGCACTCGAAAAACCAAAAGATCCTGAAACCTGTAACGTTTTTGCGCTAATTAAGCTGTTTGCTAATGATACTCACAAAAATGAAATTGCTGAAAAGTACAGAGCGGGTGGGTATGGATACGGTCATGCTAAAAAAGAGCTTTTAGGTTTGATCGATCACTATTTTGAAGATGCTCGCGAGCGCAGGAAAAAACTGGCCTCAGATACGGATTATCTGAACGATGTGCTTCGTGAGGGTGGAAATAGAGCACGAAAGCGAGCTGAAGAGGTGATGGAGCCGATCCGCTCGGCAACAGGCTTGTACAGGAGTTTTAAATACTGAGTAAACGTATGAAAGATATTCTTTTTGGAATTGCATTACATGCGAGAAGCTAGTGCAGTGTCATCGATAAAATGTCGTATAGCCCCGAAAGCTTTCGGGGGGAGTTTTTTTCGAAAAATCTAGTCATGCTGGATCAATATATGATTCATGAATGACTCATCCGATGACTCTTAGGATAGCTCACCGTTGACACATCACTAGCTGGTAAACTTAAAAAAACTTTTTGATCCACTACCCATGATTCTAATTATTGACAACTACGACTCTTTTACCTACAATCTGGTTCATATCGTTGCAGAAGTGACGGATGAATACCGTGTAGTACGCAATGATGATTTGACGGTTGAGGAGATTCGCGAACTCAATCCTGATAAAATTTTGATCTCACCGGGGCCCGGCAGGCCTGAAAACGCGGGTGTAACCGAAGAGATTATCCGTCAGCTGGGACCGGACATACCGATTTTGGGCGTCTGTCTAGGTCATCAGGCGATTGGCCAGGTTTTCGGGTCGAATGTAGTACATGCACCGAGTCTGATGCACGGCAAAACCTCGCAAATCGATCATGACGGGAAAACACTGTTTGACCAGGTAGAGCCACAGTTCACCGCTACCCGATACCATTCACTTGCACTGGAGTCAGGCAGTGTGCCGGATCAACATCTTGAAATTACAGCCAGAACACCGGATGGCGTCATAATGGGGGTGAGGCATCGAAAATATCCTATAGAGGGTATTCAATTTCACCCTGAAAGTATACTTACAACAGAAGGTCCAAAGATTGTTAAAAACTGGCTCAAACTTGATTACAAAAATGTGCTGACGTAGAAATTACTCAGTAATACAGATATGTTTACTCGATCAGAAAAAATATTTTAACCCACTTAAATTCAAATGTTTACAACTTATCTTGAGAAAATTTCTATTCATGATAACCTCACAAAAGAAGAGGCATCACATGCCTTAAGTCTCATTGTAGACGGTGCAGTAACGAATGAAGAAGTTGCGGCTTTTTTGATGGGTATGAGAATGAAGGGGGAGACTGCAGAAGAGCTGACCTCTTTTGTTGAGGTCATGCGTGATGCTTCTACCAAGGTGGATGTCGACACTACAGGGGCCGTGGATCTTTGCGGTACAGGTGGAGATAAATCAGGGACGTTTAATATATCTACAGCGGCGATGTTCGTTGTTGCAGGTGCAGGTGTACCGGTACTCAAGCATGGAAATCGAAGCGTATCGAGCAAAAGCGGAAGCATGGATGTTTTGGAGACTCTTGGAGCTGTTCCAGATCTTCAAAAAGAGCAGGTTGAGTCTCTTTTTGAGCAGACAGGCATGGCATTTATGTTTGCGCCCAATTTTCATCCCGCAATGAAATACGTTATGCCTGCCCGCAGAGCGCTGAAAATCCGCACGTTTTTTAACATGCTGGGACCGCTGTTGAATCCGGCCGGAGTAAAACACCAGGTGGTGGGGGCGTTTAGCAGGGAAGCCGCCGGTTTAATGATACAAATTCTTGCAAACCTTGACACTGAAACCGCATTCACGTTAAGTGCTCACGATGGGTTGGATGAAGTGAGTCTCTCTTCACAGACAGAAATCTTTGAGCTGAAATCGAATCTTACCGGAACACCAACAACATTTGACCCGGCAAGCCTGGGATATGATAAAGTTGATTTCAGTGAGCTGTTGGGCGGCAATGCAGAATACAATGCCGAAATTATTATCAATATTGTAAACGGAAATGCCTCCCGTGCACAGCGAAATATTGTTGAGCTGAATGCCGCTTTTGGCATTTATGCGGCACAAGCATCCGATACTCTTGAAAAAGCTGTTGAAATGGCGTCTGAAAGTATTAATTCAGGAAGTGCAGCTGATAAACTGGAACAATTCATTCAGGCATCAAAACGGCTGGCTTAGGTATGGCAAGTATTCTTGAAGAGATAGTGCATAAAACTCAAAGCGATCTAAAGAAACGGCGCAGGGAAGTTTCATGGAATGAACTGGAATCTTTTCCCGCATTTGAGAAGAAAAAAAGCTCATTAGTCAACGCGCTTTCCGCAGATAAATCTGTATCTATCATTGCTGAGGTCAAAAAAGGGTCGCCATCCAAAGGTATAATCAGGAAGGATTTCAATCCAAAGAAAATTGCTGAGCAGTATATTGAAGGAGGTGCTGCAGCACTTTCCGTCCTTACGGATGAACCTTTTTTTATGGGATCCCCCGATTTTCTTACCGATATAGCGTCCATCAGCCCCATACCAATATTGCGTAAGGACTTTTTAGTAGATCCCTACCAGATCAAGGAGGCGTCGGCCATTGGCGCGGATGCTGTACTGCTGATTGCCACGATTTGTGAAGGCAACCAGCTCTCAGAACTGCTAAAAGCTGCTAAAGAATTTGGTCTGGAAGCTCTTGTTGAATGCTATCACGAATCAGAAGTGGATGCCCTGAATTGGGATGAAGTTTCCATACTTGGCGTGAATAACCGCGATCTGAACACATTTACGGTGGATCTGCACAGAGGTGTTGAACTGTTAAAAAAATCACCCGACCAAACTGTACGAGTTTCAGAAAGCGGACTAAAAACTCCTGCTGACCTGGCTGTTTTACATGAAAATGGGATTGATGCAGCATTGATTGGCGAACAACTCATGAGGCAGCCTGATCCCGGTAAGGCATTAAAGACAATGATTGAAGAGTACAAGGAATTAGTAAAGGAGAATTAAAACATTTTAAAAGACAATTTTAATGAGTTTCTGGATTTATTTTATGATTTTTTTCTGAAGTGTCTCCCTTTAAGGGGGCAATGGGGGATGACCTTTTGTGCTTGATTAGCAAGAAATGGATGTTTCCGGACTCAGAGAGTTATCCCCTTACTCGCTTCGATCGCTCCTCCCTTCTCCCAAGGCCTTTCCTTCGAAGAATGGGGACTTTTATCTTTTCCGAACTAAAGAGTCGGGAATTAAACTACTTAGATTAAATCGAATTTATGTTTGCAGACCCCGAAAACAGAACAAAGACCAAGATTTGCGGGATTACCAACCTCGAAGACGCAAGGTTTGTATCCGGTGCTCTAGCTGATTATATCGGCTTTATCTTTTACCCCGACAGCCCGCGATATATTGAGCCTGCCAAAGCCGGAGCCATCATTAACTGGTTGGAAGGTCCGCAAAAGGTTGGAGTTTTTGTAAATCAGCCACTGGACGACGTTCAGTTAATTGCCACACAAACCGGCCTCGACGTGGTTCAGCTACACGGTGATGAATCTGTTGAGTATTGCGGATTAATTGAGCAGCCAGTAATAAAGGTTTTTCACGTCGGGGAAGAAACATCCGCCGATGATTTAAGTCAAAGGATCGATCCTTACCTGGATGAAGTTGAGTACCTGTTATTCGATACAAAACTACCCGGACAATGGGGCGGAACCGGTCAATCATTCGACTGGAATCTGCTTTCGGAGATAGGTGAATTAAAGCCCTATTTTCTGTCCGGTGGCTTAAATGACGATAACATTCGTGAAGCTATAAAGCAGACAAATCCGTACGCTGTTGACTTGTCAAGCGGACTCGAGGAATCGCCGGGTCTTAAAGACTATTCAAAAATCGAACGTTTTTATGATGAAATGCGAGACGTCTGGGATGCTCAGGAAATGGGCAGTTTATAGTAAATGAACGGAATATATCACTTAAAAATAGAGTTCATCTTCTATGAGTTTTGTCTTCCGATCCGTTACCTAATATATCTAGAATACTACAGCCCATTGAATGCACTGACGGGCCATTTTTTAATATCGATAAACCATATGTGAATTATGAATTACGACGCACCCACAAAATCAGGCTATTTCGGAAATTACGGCGGGAAATTTGTTCCTGAAATCCTCATGCCGGCGCTTGAAAACCTTGAATTAGCTTTTGAAGAAGCCTTTGCCGATCCTATTTTTATGAACGAATATCATCAGCTTCTGGAAGAGTATGTGGGGAGACCTACCAAACTCACATATGCAGATCGCCTGACCGATTACTACGGTAAAGCAAAAATTTACCTTAAGCGGGAAGATCTATGCCATACCGGAGCTCATAAAATTAATAATGCAATCGGTCAGATTCTGCTTGCCAAAAAAATGGGTAAAAGCCGAATCATAGCTGAAACGGGAGCCGGACAGCACGGCGTTGCAACAGCTACAGTATGCGCCAAGTTTGGACTGGAGTGCGTGGTGTACATGGGAGCAGAAGATATGGAGCGCCAAAAACTCAATGTAGAGCGAATGCGCCTGCTTGGAACGGAAGTACGTTCGGTTTCAAGTGGTTCAAAAACATTAAAAGATGCTACAAATGAAGCTATTCGCGACTGGGTAACAAATGTAGAAGATACGTTCTACATTATAGGTTCTGTAGTGGGACCACACCCTTATCCGATGATGACACGGAATTTTCATCAGGTAATTGGAAAAGAGACAAAATCGCAGCTTCTTCAGGCGGAGAGTAAACTGCCGGACTATATTATTGCCTGCGTTGGAGGCGGATCGAACGCAATCGGTTTTTTCTACCCGTTTATGGACGATGAAAGCGTTAAGATGATTGGTGTGGAAGCAGCAGGGTTAGGGTCAGATACTGATCAGACAGCTGCCACACTGACGATTGGAACTCCCGGTATTCTGCACGGATCACTGAGCTATCTTCTCCACAACAACGAGGGGCAAATACAGCTGGCTCACTCCATCAGCGCAGGGCTCGATTACCCCGGTATCGGCCCTGAACACGCCTATCTGCACGATATAAAAAGAGTATCGTATTACGGTGTTACCGATAAAGATGCAATGGATGCAGTGAAAAGGACATCAGAACTCGAGGGAATTATTCCCGCAATCGAAACTGCCCACGCATTTGCATATTTGGAAACATTGATGCCTTTGACTAAGAAAGATGAAATTGTTGTTTTGAACTGCTCCGGCAGAGGCGACAAAGACATGAAAACCATTTCAGACTATTTTAACTCATGATTGCACAGAAAAACAGAATAAACACCATTTTTGAAAATAGAAAAGAGGATCAAAAAATAATGTCCCTCTTCTTAACGGCCGGATATCCCGATTTGGAATCAACTGTTGAGCTGATACTCGGTATGGAAAAAAATGGTGCAGATATGATTGAGCTGGGAATGCCATTCAGCGATCCACTGGCCGACGGACCCACGATTCAATATGCCAGTAATGTGTCCATTGAAGCTGGTATTACAATGGACAAGATTTTCGGAATGGTGTCGGAGATACGTAAGCATTCCGAAATTCCGATTGTACTCATGGGCTACATCAACCCGGTTTTTCGGTATGGAGTTGAGAAGTTCTGCCGCCGGGCTGAAGAGTGCGGTGTGGATGGTTTGATTATTCCTGATGCGCCTATTGAAGAGTCGGGTATTCTGAGTAAACATGCAGACAAAGCCGGATTATCCATGATATTTTTGGTTGCCCCAAATACGTCCAGCGAACGGATGAAGCTGATAGACCAAAAAAGTGAAGGGTTTGTGTACTGCGTTTCAGTGACGGGCGTTACAGGTGCGCGCGATGGTGATGAAGTGGCACAATCGGTTCAGAAATTTATTGCACGTGTGCGGGATAACGTCCGGAAAAACCCGAAACTGGTGGGGTTTGGTATAAAAAATCACTCAGATGCAGTGAAAATATCTTCTGATCTGGATGGATTTATTGTAGGTAGTGCCCTCATTGATACAATTCGTCGTAATTATCCTGAAGATGGGTGGAAACAGAAACTGTTTTCATTTGTTAAAGAACTGAAATATGGAAATATTTAGCCGTCGGTAATCACACAGAAAATTTACTATGAAATTAACTTCTTTTTTAGCTCCCTTTGCACTCTTAATACTGTTTTCTGCATGCAACGGTGACTACAGACCAAAATCAATTGGTGCCGTTGATGAGGTGATTGTAGTTATGGATTCAACTCAATGGAACAGTGAAACAGCAATGGCAATCAGGGAAACATTTGGACGCCAGATTGAAACTGTTCCTACTCCTGAAAACGCCTATAATCTTACATTCAGGGATTTTAGGAATAATGATCAGCTTGAAACGCTGAAAGGGTTTAAAAATGTAATTTTTGCTGCTCCGCTCGATCAAAACAATAATGTATCGTCTTTCATATCCGGCATTTTAAGCGAAACGATAGAGGAGAGGGTTCGCCGTGAAGAAAGCTTTGCGTTTCCGCTGGAAGACAGATGGGTCAGAGATCAGTGGACGCTCATCCTTACTTCTGTATCCGATGAAGCCCTGGGAAGTAAAATTCGAAATGCAGAAGAAGATTTGGTTGGCCACTTGCTCGACAGAGAGTTTGAACGCAGAACGGAAGATCTGTTCAGAAGAGGTGAACAGGTGGCTATGTCCGATTCACTTTGGGATAAACACGGCTGGAAAGTCCGTATGCAGCACGACTACATCCAGGTTATTGACTCCTCAAATGCAGTGATGTTTCGGCGCTATTTGCCCGACAACAATCGCTGGATGTGGGCCTGGTGGATGGACGATATTGAAAATACCGATTTTATTACCACCGAATGGATCAACGCTACTCGTGACTCCCTTATGGAACATCTTGTACAAGGAGAAAGAGATGGTTCTTATGTAACAACTGATTACCGAAGGCCGCTTAATACACGCTCAATGGATACCGGAGATCGGTTAACGGGATATGAAACAATGGG
This sequence comes from uncultured Rhodohalobacter sp., assembly GCA_964644975.1. Classification (GTDB taxonomy): domain Bacteria; phylum Bacteroidota; class Rhodothermia; order Balneolales; family Balneolaceae; genus SW132. Next base: position 25,405 of record CAZXYQ010000003.1, on the reverse strand, counting down.
AATTTGGAGAATGACCAACGACTTCATGGGCGGGCCTTTTGTTCATTTTACCTACCATGATCCTGAAACAAATCGCCTCTTTATGATTGAATATGCACAGTTTGCTCCGCGTGTAAATAAAAGGAGATTCGTCAGACAGTTCCAGGCATTGGGCCGTACGTTTGAAAGCGACTCAACCTGGAATCGACGGGTGTCAGATGAACAGCTTACAGACCGCAACTAATTGCGGCATATTTAGAAGTACCACAAAGAGACTGTGAGTGAAAGTAAAGGTGAAGGTTAACATGTCATTACAAGAATATCATAATAATGCAGTTCCGGAACAGCAGTCAGCTGAACGACTTGCTAAATCACTCGAGCCATGGCGATATTCGGTTCCAAAAGGGCCGATTTTGGAGACGGGAGCCGGAACGGGTCATTTCACTGAATACCTTACAAAAATTTTCCCCAAACGAGATATCACCGTTGACGACAGGTCTGCCCGGATGATTTCTCACCACCGCAAAACGTTTGGCGACCATCAGTATCTAAGCTGGATTACCCGGGATATCGAAGAAGATCTCCCGGAAGAGCTGTCCCTCGCGATGATCTGTGGAAATCACATAGCGCATAAATTCAGAAACCCTGCTTCTGCACTTGAAAATCTGGCCAAATCGCTTCGAATTGATGGCATGATGCTTATGGCTTTTCCAGGTGAAGATTCATTTAAAGAGTGGCGATCAACTTGTCTCGATTTAGGCATTCCATATACCGGCCGTCCACTTCCGGAAACAGAGCCTCTGGTCATACATCTCTCCATGGGGCCGGTGCAGGTAGATTTTTACGAAGACCAGTCAAAAATATATTTTGAATCGTTTGGTCAGTTTTTAAACCATTGCCGAAATGGCGGGTTTGCCGCTGAAAAAGAGGAGCGTCAACTTTATCCTGAAGAGATTGAACTGCTGAATGAGCACTGGAAACTGAAGAATGATGGAGAGATCGGGATTACCTATCACAACGTGTTTTTGGCCCTGAAGAGAATTGGGGAGTGAGTTTAATCAACAATCTTCATATATATTTAAGAAGAAGTCTCCCCTAACAAGGGGAGATTCAGAGGGGTGTTCTTTAGATTTTACCACAATCTGATGAACATCCCCCTCATTCCCCCTTTTTTAAGGGGGACTTTTATAATTAATATTCAATAATCGAACTTAAATTTAAAAGACACAAAAAAAAGCCATCTCCGCGATTTGCAGGGATGGCTTTTTGGCTGTCAACCGAATAACGATTTAGAGCATCTCTTTAAGCGTGGCTCCAATTTCAGCCGGGCTGTCAACAACGGTGATTCCCGCTTCCCGCAGGGCTTTCTTTTTATCCTGAGCCGTTCCTTTCCCGCCGGAGATAATAGCACCTGCGTGACCCATTCGTCGCCCGGGAGGGGCTGTGCTGCCCGCAATAAACGCCACAACAGGTTTGTCTACGTTATCTTTGATGTACGCTGCGGCCTCTTCTTCAGCCGTGCCGCCAATCTCACCAATCAATACAATGGCATGTGTATCGGGATCGTCCTGGAACAGTTTCACAGCGTCCAGGTGAGTTGTACCGATTACGGGGTCTCCACCAATACCAATTGCTGTGCTTTGGCCCAGACCTGCTTTAGAAAGCTGATCTACGGCTTCGTAGGTAAGCGTTCCCGATCGCGATATTAAACCGACGTTGCCAGGCTCAAAAATAGAGGCCGGCATAATACCAATTTTGGCTTCACCCGGTGTTATCACGCCAGGGCAGTTTGGCCCTATCAGTGTAGCTCCGTGACTTTTAACAATCTGTTTTGCTACGATCATATCCGCTACAGGAATTCCCTCTGTAATACAGATAATCACTTTAATGCCCGCAAATGCAGCTTCGCTGATGGCATCACCGGCAAACGGCGGGGGTACAAAAATAACGGATGTGTTTGCTTTCTCTTCTTTAACAGCATCTGCTACTGTGTTAAACACAGGCAGCCCAAGATGTTTTTGACCGCCTTTTCCCGGAGTGACACCGGCCACTACGTTGGTGCCGTACTCAATCATTTGTTCTGCATGGAAGGTGCCTTCGCTCCCGGTAAAACCCTGAACTACAAGCCGGGTATCTTTGCCAACTAATACACTCATCTAAATCTGATTTTAATTTTAGGATTCCGTTTAGTTTCAATCGATTGAATATACCCTTCCTGTCATAGATTTGCCAACCAATGAATGAATGCCTTATGGGTTGGTGAAGATAAATTAAAGACATAAAAAAACCCGGCTGAGTTTATCAGCCGGGTCTGCAAAAATAGGTCCCTGGTGATTATCTACAGGGCATTATCCATTTTTTCATAATCGTAACCTTCCGCTTTACTCATTTCCTGAGCGGCAAGCGTTAGTAAGATTCCGTAAATCACCTTAGAAGCAACGTCAGCTACTGTATATGTAATGTGACGACCAACTACGAGTGTTTCGCTGAGAACCGGATCAAGAGTTAATGTGAGATATGGCATCAAATATGCGCCCGGGTAGAGCATCCATGAAAAGAAGAAAAGAACCCAGATGTATCCGAGATATTTCTGTGCTTTTGGAGGTGCTCCTTCTTTACCTTCGTCAATTACACGCTTCATCAAAATAAGAATGTGTACGAAGAAAATTGTTGAGATAAGACCCCAAACAAAAAAGAGTGTTGGGCTTGTTACTTCATAATATTGTCCAGCATAACCGGTCAGAATCATAGCAGTACCTGAGAACCAAAATTGGTTTCTTACAGAGCTGAAATCACTTTTCGTGAGAGTAACTACGAAAAGAATCTGAAACAACAGCATGGGTACATCAATAAGCCAGTTCAAATAACGATAACCGTTATTGAAGAGTATATTACCGTCTCCCAAAACATAACGAGCTGTTTCTGCATCATAGACCATTGCACTCGACCAGTTCTGTGACTGTACAAATAGAAGAAGTGCAGCTGAAACCATAACAACTACCGATAAAACAGAGGTTGTTCTGTATTTCGGAGCTACGGTTTTTATTGTGAGAATGAAATAGAGTAGGGCAGCAAACATAATTGCATAGCCCAACGTTAGAACGTGAGCTGACATTTGAAATGCCATTTCAGTGTACCCTTCGGCAGCACCAACGTAGTTTTCAAAGGTGGAATTACCCAGCCTTTCGATTAAAGCATCCATAGTATTTGGTTTGGTTAAGGTTAGTGGATATTCACGACTCTCAAACACATCGAAAATGAAGAAAGTTCACGGTTTCCGAAAATTATTGAAAGTTATGAATATGAACGCGTTAGCGCTTTTTCTTACTCCGTGAAATGGAATTTATAAATCAATATAGTTTAAATAATCGAAATTAATATTCGACCGTTCCCTTGATTTTTTGTATTAATCAGTCTCAAATTTTGTTAGTTTGAAGTTTTTAAAAACAATATTAAGATTCCCACATTTCTACAGATGATTTCAGACGATAAAAAAGAGGAGATTCGTGACACAGCTGACATTGTCGAAGTTGTGGGAGATTACGTTCGCCTCAAAAAATCTGGAAATGGATTTGTTGGACTTTGTCCTTTTCATGATGAAAAATCTCCCTCTTTTCACGTAACACCCCGACTTGGTATTTATAAATGTTTTGGCTGTGGAGAAAGTGGGGACGTTTACAGTTTTATTATGGAGATGGAAGGTGTGCCGTTTCCTGATGCCATGCGAACTCTTGCAGAAAGGTATGGAATTGATTTGCCTCAGCCGGAAGACACCGAAAAAAATGAAGAAGAGACTCACTTACGTGAAGGAGTGACTCATGCCCTTAAATATGCCGGACTCTACTTTCACCGCCAGCTCCATGAAAGTGAGAATGCTGTAAAAGCGAGAGAATACTTGCATAATAGAGGGTATGATGAGAAAATTATCCGCACGTTCGGTCTCGGATATGCTCCCGGAAATGGAGATGCGCTACTTTCATCGGCAAAATCGGAAGGGCTAACAGAAGAGTATCTTGCCGAGGCCGATTTGATTAAGCCAAGTAACCGGGGTGACGGATTCTACGACACATTCCGCGACCGGCTGATGTTTCCTATTTTCAACCCCTCCGGCAAGGTGATTGCGTTTGCGGGTCGAATTCTTACCAATAATAAAAAAACGGCTAAATATGTAAATTCTGCTCAAACGATCGCCTATAATAAGAGCGAAGTTGTGTACGGCGTTAACTTTGCCAGGAATGATATTCGCAAAGAAGAGGAGGTCATTCTTGTAGAAGGATACACCGATGTGATTACTTTATATCAGCACGGGATTAAAAATGTAGTTGCATCCAGCGGAACCTCACTCACATCAAAGCAGATAAATGTTTTGCAGCGTTACGGCAACCGCATTGTCATGATTTATGATGCAGACGATGCCGGCCAAAAGGCGATGGAACGCGGCCTGAAGATTGCTCTTAGAGAAGGCATGGAGGTTAATTTGCTTGAACTGCCGGACGGAGAAGATCCGGATTCGTTTGTTAAGCAGTTTGGTAAAGAGTCATTTAAAGAACTGAAGAGAGAGAAAGCAGAGGACTTTGTAACCTTCACTATTCATAAAGCTGAGAAGAACGGTAATATTGACAAACCCGGCGACAGGGCTCGCATGATTAATACTATTTTAGAACAAATAGCGGAAATTCCGGATGAAATTCAGCGCCAGGTATACGTGCAGCATCTGCACCAAAAAACTCAAAAATACCGAAAGGGCAGTGACCGGGAACTGTTTCAGCAGCTGGAAAAATACCTTGCAGAAAAGAAGAGGGCGGATCAGCGAGTAAAGAGACGCGAGCAGGTTTCGCGGCAAAGTACCTCACACGAAGATCGCAGGCCCGGCCCGCCGGCTGAGGGTGAACACACAGCTCAGCCCGCGGTCAAAAGAAAGAGTCCTTTTTACGAGAAAGAGATAATACGTCTTCTGCTCACCTTCGGACCTAAAATGCAGAAGTTTATTGGTCATAATGTAGGAGCCGATCAGTTTGAAGATGATGAGCTCCGGGAATTTTATGAAGATGTTATGACGCGCCATATTAAAGGTGAAGAGATAACTTTAGAACACTACTCAAACCGCGAAAAACCATACCCGTCACTGCTAAGTGATGTTTTCCTGGAGAGGCATTCGGTAAGCGAAAATCACGCTAAAGCTACAGGCAATGATTTCAAGAAAGATAAATTTCCGTTTAAAAGTGCTAAGTCAGCTATGAAATCGCTCCGGCTCCACTTTTATGTAAGAAAACGTGTGGAGCTCTCAAATCTGTTGAAAAAAGGAGAAAGTGATGAACGACAGAAATACATGAAGATGATTTCAAAAGTTCAAAAAGAGATCAGTAAAATTCAAAAAATGTCGTCCAATGAGCTGTTTGATGATCCATTATTTATGGACAACAACGACGATTCAGAAACAATTACCCAGGAGAAATTTGAGTATAAAATGAAAGGGGAGAAGTGAGGGTTCAGTATGACAATATGTAACAATCTGAGTTCGACTTTTAAATTATGAATACAAAAGCCTCCCATAGAAAGGAGGGGAATGAGGGGATGTTGATCAGATTTGTGAAAAGTTGGCGGACACCCCTCTAAATCTCCCCTTGTCAGGGGAGACTTAATTTTGAATCAAATAAAAAAAGCCCGTTCTGAATTTCTTCAAAACGGGCTTTTCAGTTTTATTATTTTCTGAAGAACGTTAGTTCTGCATCACTGAGTAGGAGTAAGGATAACCACTTAAATCCAGTTCAATGGTGTAGTTTCCGGCTTCGTCAACAGGAATGTTATCACCACCTTCCTGCAAGTTACCGTCTCCGGCATTGTCTCCATAGTTGAGACCCCAGTCATTGTTTGCGCGGAATTTCATTTCACCCGCTGAGAGATCCATCGTAATTCTCCATACCTGGTCGGCCACATCGTACTCCATATTCTGATCCGCATCCCAGCTTCCGGTTGCGTCACCAATCACTCCCCATGTTGTTCGCAGGGTAGTATAGGTGAGGTCGTTCAGGTTTACGTTGATTCTGTAATAACCGGCTTCATCCATCACTAAATTGGATCCTCCGGGTTCGAGCGATTCTGCAGATCCGCCCCAATCTCCGTCATCCCAGTTTCTTTCAGCCGTGAATTTATATTGGCTTCCATCATCTGCGAAGAAAACATACCCTTCATACCGGTCATTATCTTCAGCAGACGTTAGCGGAGGCGCATCTGCAGGTGACCAGTCGTTTGTGTAGCCACTGGCACCCTGGTAGCCCCCCGGCACATATATTTCAGGAAAATCGATGATTACTTCATAGGGAGTAAATGCAAGCATGAAAGATTCGGAGATTCGATCTTCAACATTTTCATTTACGTGTGCCCGAATTCGCATGTTGATTTCCGATTCAACACCGGTCGTAATTCCCGCACTTACCAGGCGTGTGTTTACCTGTTCTACGGTCATTGTAACGGATGTTTGGTTCGTTTCAACAAACGTAACCGGATCATCAAACTCGGACCCTTCAGGATCCATCTCTATGATATAGGTTACGGCTGACTGAAAGCCAAAGTCGGGAGCTTCCCACGAAAGTGTGAGAAGTTCTTCATCAGCGTTTTCTTCATTCAACACGAAGCTTTCACCGCCACTGTGTGAGGTCAGGACAGGAGTTGAATCCATATCTGAGCTCACCGTGGGCCCAACTGAATCTTCACACGCGGTGAAGAACAGAAGTCCAATAATGGTAATAATTGATATCGTTATGTTTTTCATAATTCTAAGTCTTGGGAGTTAAATAGTTTAATAGCCCGGATTTTGTGTCAGGTTCAGATTCGAATTGATATCTGATGAAGGGATCGGGAAAATATTAAACCGATCGTCGGTAGCAGAACCGTCCTGCGAACCACCTTTCCATGACCACAGGTAATCGCCGCCTGTGAACTTCCCGAATCGTCTAAGGTCTGTTCTTCGATGACCTTCCCAGTAAAGTTCTCTGGCGCGTTCATCGAGGATAAAGTCGAGATTCAGGTCGCCTGCAGTGATATTTGCTGCATCACTTCCGTAAGCGCGTTCTCTAAGGGCATTTACTAGATTAACAGCTCGGTCTCTGTTACCTGAGTTACTTCGAAGGTTTGCCTCTGCGTATATCAGGTGTACATCAGCCAAACGAAACATTGGAAAATCTGTGTCAGCATACTCAAGACGTTTTCCCGGTTCGCCGGAAGACGTAATGTTTTTCCATTTGGTAACTGCGTATCCACTGTTGAAATCTCTTAAGTCATCAATTTCAAGCGACTGTCCGTCAGTATGAAACATTGCACGTCCTTCTGAAGAACCCTCTTCGAGTTCGTAAGTCATCTCATTCAGATCTACGGTAATGCTGTATACACCTGCCTGCGGTATGACGAGGTTTGAGCCATCACTTGAGATCTGACCGTCTACTCCACCCCAGTCTCCATCATCCCAGTTTCGTGCTGCGGTGAATTTAAACTCCGCACCGGCAGAGGCAAAATAAACTTCGCCACTGTATACATCGTCACTGTTTACCGAGATTAGCGCTGGAGCATCAGCCGGAGACCAATCGTTCGTATATCCACTGGCACCCTGATACCCGCCTGGGACGTAAATCTCTGGGAATCCACCGGTATTTTCAGTCTGGAGACCTGCAAAGAAATCGCTTGCATCAAAAAGGGACACAAACTCAGGAGTTACCCTGTGTCCGGCCCAGCCGCCATCCATTCCAAATGAGCTGGCACTCATGCTTCCACCTATTGCAGCGTGAATGATAAAGTTTGTTCCGCCAAAGGTTTGAAGGTTATCACCATCAAATCGAATGGGAAAGATAATACCATCAGCCTGATCATTGTCGGCAAGGAACAGGTGCTCATAATTATCAGCGAGAGTATAAGCCCCGCTGTCAAGTACAAGTTCAGCATATGTAAGTGCGTCTGCTGCGCGGTTTTCACCTATATAGACTTCCGCATTAAGATAAAGCTTTGAAAGTAGTGTCCATGCTGCACCCCTGTCGGCTCTGCCGTATTCGTTTTGGTTGGGTCCGGCCAGTTCATCCAGAATGTCGAGCAGTTCACTTTCGATATACTCAAACAACGCTTCCGGCGTGGTTGGATTTGGCATGAATGCACCAATAGGATCGGCTTCGGTCGTAAATGGTACGTTGCCACCAAACATATCGAGAGCGTGCCAGTAGCTAAGGGCACGCAGGAAGCGTGCTTCAGCTTCATATCCTCTGATTACGGCTTCATCACGTTGTTGTGTTTCTCGAATGAATTCGTTCGTAAGGGTGATCTCATAAAAGATCCGGCTATACATGCCCATTACGAAATCATTAGAAGCGCCCCACGTCTGAAAGTTGAATTCCGGTAAACCCGGATCATTCCAGGCTACAACAGCTTCATCCGTCGGGAGTGTTTGGTGGACCCACAGCTGACGAATGTAGCTGGAGAAACCCTCATCAATTCCCTGAATGTCAGGCATCCCGGCGGGACCCTGCTGTCCTGTTGCAGAGAACCCGGAGTATAACTTAGCTAACACCTGACGAAAATCATCAGGGTTATCGTATACATCGGCAGATGTAACTACGCTATCATCAATGGGCGAAGTATTTAAATCGTCCATGCACGATACGGACGCCAATGCGATAAATATCGCAAGTAGCCCAAACAGTGCTATTCTAAAATTTTTGTTCAACATAGTCTTCAATTTTTAGATTTTTCAATTAAAAGTCGAGATTTATTCCCAATACAAACGTTCTTGGCCGCGGATAGAGATTGTAGTCAATTCCGCCAAATACTTCGGGATCCTGCCCGCTATAGTTCGTAATCGTAAATGCATTCTGCAGCGTGGCTGATACTCGTAATGAGGTAGCTACATCAAACAGATTATCAAACCTGTAACCAACGGTCACATTGTCCATTCTTAGGAAAGACGCATTCTCCACATAGTGATCGGATAGATACTGTGCGTTGGTGAAGTTTGCACTTCTGATAAACTCCGTAGGGTTTGTTAAAAACCCGGTGGTGTTATAGGTCTGGCTGGCAATAGCATTATCTGATGCGACATTGTTATACACATAGTTTCCGAAGCTTGCACGGGCTGAAAAAGAGGCATCCCAGTTTTTATATTCATATCTGGATGAAAGTCCAAATGTGAAGTCGGGATTTGGGCTCTCGAGCCGGTATAGGTCAGCTTCATCAATGACGCCGTCTCCATTCTGATCAACATAAAGCCCTTCAATTGGGTTTCCGTTATCATCATAGACCTGTTCAAATACGAAGAACGTATTTCGCGGATGGCCAACGCTGTGTATCTGGGCTGTGTTACCCACACCACCTGCGATACCACCAGTCTCTACGCCTCTAAACGCTGGATCATCAACCGTCGTAAGGTTGGTGATTTCGTCAATGGTGTATGTGGTATTAAAGGTTACCTGCCAAAATTGATCTTCCGTAGAGAGCAGGCGGGTTGTAATGTCGAATTCTACACCCTGAACTTCAAGTGTTCCCACATTCGACAGAATGCGGTTTGTGAAGTTGGTGCCGGCCGGAACGGGAATTACGTTGAGCAGGTCATCCGTTTGACGGAAAAAGTATTCAAGAGAACCAAAAATCTGTTCGTCGTTGAAACTGTAGTCCATCGCTACGTTATACGTGGTTGTCTCTTCCCATTTCAGGTTCGTGTTGTATCCTTCCGGACGCAGTGTGGTAATGAATTCATTGCCAAACGGATAGCGCGCAGTTTCCTGGCTGAAGGTATACTGTGGTAAGTAAGGGTAATTACCCTGACCAATACGCTGCTGACCCGTTACACCATAACCAATACGCAATTTCAGTTCACTCAGGCGGTCAAAGTTTGAAAGAAATCCTTCCTCATGCATTTTCCACGCAAACGCGAATGAAGGGAATAGACCCCATCGGTTGTCTTCTGAAAACCTGGATGTTCCGTCGTACCGGAGTGTACCGGTAAACAGGTATTTATCCATTAGAGAGTAGTTTGCACGTCCGAAGAATGAAACGATGTAGTACTCTGTAGCATAATCCGTATCCGTGTTCACCTGAAAATCATCGTTAGAACGGTCGAAACTTGTTGAGAAGGTCGATCCTCTTTCGTAATGATGCTCCCAAGAATATCCGGCTGTAAGGTCCAGATCACTGTCTACTGCATTCAGATATCTGTTGTAGTTAAAGTAGATATCCAGCAGCTCATTCTCTTTTCGCTGATCGTAGTTTGTTCGTTCCCCAGAAAAGCCGGCACCATCGAAGGCATAAGCCGCCTGGTCAGATACAGTTACAAGCCCATTGCCAACATCGGAATAATCATATCCGGCACTGATAGTAGCGGTAAGGTTAGGAAAGAAGTTGGGTGCATAATCCAGTTTAAGGTTACCGATTGAACGGTAAACAGTGGATTCATCTCTGCGCTGATCAATAAGGGCCAGCGGGTTTGCAGGGGCTATGCCAACAGGGTTGTTGTCACCGTCCAACCATGTAAAGAATCCACCAAACTCATCAGAATCGGTGACTACAGGCTGTGTTGGATCAAATGAAATGGCAGAACCGATCGCACCCTGGTTTGCAAAGCGGTTATCTACCCGCATTCCTCTGAAGTTGATATCAACGCTAAGCTGATCTTCAAAAAAGGATGGCGTTAACGCTATGCTACCGGTAAGGCGGTCGTTGCTTGACGTTTTCAGCACGCCCTGGTTTCCGGAGAACCCGATTGATGCACGGTAGGGCAGGTCTTGGAATGACCCGGATACGCTAATGTTGTGATCCTGCGAAAACGCATTTCTGAAAATCTCATCCTGCCAGTTCGTTTCTGCTTCACCCAGATTATTCAATGCAGCGGCACTAATTCTGCCGTCTTCAACGCCTTCTTCAACAAATGTCCGGAACTCATCGGCTCCAAGAACACCAATTCTGTCGGTGTTGGTTTGATAGGAGTATCGTCCCGTGTAATTTACCTGAAGAGGCTGGCCTCGTTCGCCCCGTTTTGTTGTAATGATAATCACACCGTTTGATGCTCTTGAACCATAAATGGCTGTAGCAGATGCATCTTTAAGGACGGTGATGGATTCAATATCGTTGGGGTTGATTGTGTTGAGAGGGCTTCTCATACCCGCAATTCCACCATCATCGAGAGGAACACCGTCCACTACAAAAAGAGGATCGTTGCTTGCCGAAAGTGAAGAGCCACCGCGAATACGGATGGTTGCCCCTGCACCCGGTGCACCACTGTTTGATGTGACATTTACACCTGCAGATCTGCCCTGGAAAAGGTCTTCAGGCGACGTAATGGCACCCTGATTAAAATCACGGGAGCTGATGGTACTTACAGAACCGGTATTGTCGCCTCTCTGCTGAACGCCATAGCCGATTACTATCAATCCCTCAAGTTCTGCAACATCTTCCTGCATCTCTATATCAATGGTTTCTCTTCCATCAACTGGGATTTCTTGTGTTACAAAACCCAGAAATGAAAAGATAAGGGTTTCATCAGGAGCTACTCTTAGGGAGTACTCACCGTCTAAATTTGTGGAAGTACCTCGCTGAGGCTCTCCCTGAACAATAATATTCACCCCGGGCAGCGGTGCCTGGGTTCCGGCTTCTGTAACCGTTCCGCTGACTGTGTGATCTGCTTGTGCAAAAGCCTGTGTGGCAAATACACCGCAAAGCAGCAGCATCAGCATTATGCTTAGTAATTGTTTTAACTTCATGTGTTGCTGGTTTTAGATTAAGGAGTTAAATCAAAGTCTTAATTATACAGCGTAGAAGCGCTTTTTTACCATTTAAAATAAAAACGCCATTGCTGCTATATTGTTATTACAACAAAGTTAGTGAATTATTATGAAACTTATGTAAACGCTTACATTTTTATTTTATGACCTCGATGAATCCACGTTATCAAACGTTAAAGCCGATTATTAAAATGTCTTTAAAACCTTTAATTGACTGTAATTCAATTATTTAACCGAAATTATAGTTTAGCCCAGCTTAACTGTATAAATTGTGGATAAAGAGTTAGAATGTTTATTCAGGCAGCCTCAACTCTGCTCAATAATCACCTTTCAATGATAGTTGAGTGAATTTACTTTACATAAACTACATTTTTATCTCTAAATAACTGGCTTATATCGATTTATGAAGAGTAAGCGCTTACACATTACTGAATGGCGAATATTTTTTTCCGGTCAAGTTTTGGAATTAGGTGGAATTACCTACATTCTTTTTTATTTGTAAAAAAAATCTTCAATTATGACAGATATTGCCTTAAGTACTCTAGATATCGGAATTATCATTGGGTATTTCCTTATCATCATTGTTATTGGGGTAGTTGTCTCAAAAAAGACAAACACAGGAGAGGATCTGTTTTTAGCAGGCAGATCGCTTGGATGGATTGTTATCGGTTTTTCTCTCTTTGCATCTAACATATCAAGTACCACGCTCATCGGCCTTACCGGTCAGGCATATCAAACCGGTATATCAGTATCGAATTACGAGTGGATGGCAGCGGTTGTTCTGGTGTTTATGGCCATATTTTTTATACCGTTCTATATACGGTCTAAAATTGATACGATTCCGGAATTTCTTGAACGCCGGTTTGATTCCAGGTCAAGAAAATATTTTTCAGTCATTACCATTTTTTTAAGTATTGTTGTGGATACGGCCGGGGGGCTTTATGCCGGTGCAATCGTCGTAAACGTATTCTTTCCTGAAATTGATATTATATACACCATTCTCGCACTAGGTATATTTGCGGGCCTCTACACGGCGGCCGGCGGTTTAAAAGCCGTTGTTTACACAGATGTTTTACAGGCGATTATCCTGCTTTTTGGTTCCTCAATGATCGCCTATCTGATGTTTGCCGAATTTGATTTCTCATGGTCGGCTGCTGTCGCTTCTATACCTGATGGTAATCTTTCCATGATTCAGCCCATTGATGACCCCGCACTTCCCTGGTTGGGTACGCTTATCGGTGTACCTATTCTCGGGTTTTATTACTGGGCAACAAATCAATATATCGTTCAGCGGGTGCTTGGGGCGAAGGACATAAAAAATGCAAGATGGGGTGCGCTTTTAGGTGGATTTCTAAAACTGCCTGTTCTTTTTATCATGGTTATCCCCGGGGTGTTAGCGTTTTCAGTGTTTCCAGACCTGACAGATCCAGATATGGTATTTCCAACCATGGTAGCGAACATGCTGCCTGTAGGGATCACCGGAATTGTTCTGGCAGGCTTAATTGCCGCAATTATGTCGAGCATCGATTCTACCCTGAATTCAGCCTCTACGCTGATCACAATGGATTTTGTTAAACCAAGAAATCCCAATTTAACCGCAAAGCAGACCGGCAAAATAGGGCGATGGACCACTCTTATTTTAATGGCTGTGGCCGTAATATGGGCGCCGCTTATTGAACAGTTCGATGGGATCTTTCAATATATTCAGGAAGCGTTTGCCTACATCGTGCCGCCTGTTGTCGCAATATTTATAATGGGGCTATTCTGGAAGCGGGGAAATCGTCATGCTGCATTCTGGACGTTACTGGGAGGTCACACTCTCTCTGCTATGATTTTTATTCTGGTGCAAATAGACATAGTGAATATTCATTTTACGATTACGGCTGGCCTGCTAACCCTTGCCAGTTTTGGGATTTTCACCCTGGTAAGTATTTTGGGTGAAAAACCGGATCAACAACAAATTGACGACGTTGTTTTCAAAAGAGAGGATATGCTTCCGGAAAATCCTGACCTGCCATGGTATCAGGATTATAGATTCTATTCAGTTATTGTGCTCTCGCTTACTGCAGCTCTTGTAATATCATTTTGGTAGTTATGAATCTGAATACATAAAGATCGGTTCGAAAAGCAGTTATGCAAATAGTTTTACCGATTCTGGTGCACCATTACAGACCTGACATGATTTTTATGAAATTTATGCGAAGAGTGGTTGTGTATCATCATTTATTCTATTTTATTGTTGAAATGCATAATGCACATTTAATCTGAATACAAAAATCAGGCATAATTTTTCATCTTACGGAAGGGCTTCCAGCAAAATGATTCTATCATTGGTTGCGGACCTGTCTGTTTTTCGTTTACAATTTCCTGCATTTTCACAGACTATTCGATCTGTTAATTCCTTTTTAAACTATGTTTTCAGTGTTATATCATCGCAATACAAGATAAAAGTTATCCAATCATGTGTAATAGATTGAAATGATAAATATACCATATCTCACCCCCGGACTTTTTTATGCAACGATTTTTTGTTTTGTCTTAGCCGGTTGCAGCGAAACAAAGACTCAGCAAAACAGCGAAGCTGACTCTAAAAATCAACTCTCACTTCAAGAGATTGAAGATGGCTGGAAGCTCCTTTTTGACGGAGAATCTACAGAACATTGGCGCGGATATAACATGGAGGAATTTCCGGAAGCCGGATGGACTGCTAAAGATGGACTGCTGGTATTTCGTCCACCGGAATCAGATGAGTGGACATCCGGACTGGATATAATTACTCAGGATATTTTCTCTGACTTTGAATTTAAAATTGACTGGATGATTGAACGTTCAGGCAATAGCGGGATCTTCTATCACGTTTTGGAACAAGACAGGGCGATCTACTGGTCGGGCCCGGAGATGCAGATTCTCGATAACGAAAATCATCCCGATGCAGGGCAGGGCGTTGATGGTAATCGCAAAGCCGGTTCGCTCTATGATCTTATCCCTGCAGATCCTCAAAATACCAATCCTTTCGGCGAGTGGAATTCAGTGAAGATTGTTTCTAACGGCCCCGTAATTGAACATTGGCAGAACGGCGAAAAAGTATTAGAGTATGAAAGATGGAACCAAGAATGGTTCGATATGCTTCATGACAGCAAGTTTCGATGCTATCCGGAGTTTGGAGCAATGCAGCAAGGACATATTGGGTTGCAGGATCACGGCGACGTGATCAAATTCCGAAATATTAAAATCAGGGAATTGTAAACTCAGTTCAATCAAAAAGATTGAGAAATAATTTCTGAAGATGTAAAAGGTAAACACGCATTAACGAATAAACAGACGTATATGAATTTGAATATTAAAGCCCGCAATGAAAACACGTATGACGCGATTGTGGTAGGTACGGGTATAAGTGGTGGCTGGTCAGCCAAGGAATTGACTGAGAACGGATTGAAAACCCTGGTTCTTGAAAGGGGCAGGGATGTGAAGCATATCGAGGATTATCCCACAGCCACGAAAGACCCCTGGGAACTTCCGCACGGCAATCAGGTGCCGGCTGAAGAGCGCAAGCACTACGAAAAGCAGATGCGAACGGGCTATACGATCCGGGAATCAACGAAACACTGGTGGGTAAAGGATACCGATCAGCCTTATGAAGAGAAGAAAAGATTCGACTGGATTCGGGGCTACCACGTAGGCGGACGTTCTATTATGTGGGGAAGGCAGAGCTATCGTCTCGCTCCCATGGATTTCGAAGCAAATGCCAAAGAGGGTATAGCTGTTGACTGGCCAATTCGATATGAAGATATTGCACCGTGGTATTCACATGTCGAAAAATTTGCCGGTATAAGTGGGCAGGCACTCGGTTTACCCCAGCTGCCTGATAGTGAATTTCTGCCGCCAATGGAGCTTAACTGTGTTGAAAAATCTCTTCAAGAGTCGATGGTAGAAAATTTCGGCCGGGTACTGACAATCGGCCGTGCAGCCAATCTTACCAGAGCGCACGAGGGTCGGGGAAGCTGTATGTATAGAAATCTCTGTAGCCGCGGCTGTCCATATGGGGCCTATTTTAGCAGTAATGCTTCCACGCTTCCTGCTGCAGAAAAAACAGGCAATATGACCCTGAGGCCCCACTCTATTGTGAATTCAGTGATTTATGATGATGAATCGGGAAAAGCAACAGGCGTTCGCGTAGTGGATTCAGAATCGGGCGAGATGTACGAGTACTATGCCAAAATTATCTTCCTGAATGCGTCTACCGTAGGATCCACAAGCATTTTAATGAATTCCAGATCCGATCGTTTTCCAAATGGAATGGGGAATGACTCCGGTGAATTAGGACACAATATGATGGACCACCATTTTAGGATTGGAGCGAATGGTGAAATGGATGGATTTGAAGATGAATACTATTTCGGACGACGTCCAAGCGGATTTTACATACCGCGATATCGCAACTTGAATGGAAATGATCGTAATTACCTCCGTGGATTCGGATACCAAGGACATGCCAGCCGCGAAGGGTGGCAAAGAGGAGTTCGCGAACTCGCTATTGGCTCTGAACTAAAAAATCTCGTTTCTACACCAGGTAAATGGACGCTCGGAATGACCGCCTTCGGTGAGATGCTTCCAGATCACAGTAACAGGATGTGGCTGAATCACGACAAGACCGATAAATGGGGGCAGCCAACCGTTGTATTTGATGTGGAGTTCAAAGAAAACGAATATAATATGCGCGAAGATATGAAAAATGACGCTGCTGAAATGCTCGAAGCAGCCGGTATGAAAAACGTGCGCACATTCGATGATGCCGGCGGACCGGGTCTTGGTATCCACGAAATGGGAACAGCCAGAATGGGGCGTGATCCTAACACCTCAGTTCTCGGGGAGTGGAACCAGGTACATGCAGTTCCTAACGTGTTTGTTACAGACGGATCGTCCATGACTTCTGCAGCCTGTCAAAATCCGTCGCTTACCTACATGGCTTTTTCAGCAAGGGCAGCCAACTATGCAGCAGAACAACTTAAAAAAGGTGAATTGTAATGAGTAACGACAATAAAATTAACAGAAAAGAAGCGATAAAAAGAACAGGACTGTTGTTAGGCGGGGTGATATTTGCACCGAATATCCTTGGTGTTCTCAAAGGGTGTTCTGCTGCCCCGGGTGCCTGGGAGCCTGTTCTCTTCTCTGATGAACAGGCACGGGTTGTTACTGCTCTTGCGGACGTTATAATACCTGCTGATGATACTCCCGGAGCAAGTGATGTGGGTGTTCCAAAATTTATTGAGACAATGGTGAATGAAGTCTACAGCGAGGAGCAGAAACAAGAATTTATGGATGGACTCAATAAATTTACCGATGACTATAGATCAGAAATTCAAGCAGAGTATTTCGACGGTACTGATGAGCAGAAGTATGAGTTTACGTATCATCAAAACGAGCTGGCGCTTGACGAAAGTCCGGGCGGAAGTCCTTTCATCCTGACGTTTAAAGAGCTGACGATGCTCGGTTATTTTACATCAGAAGCCGGAGCAACGCAGGTACTGCGTTACGAAGCGGTTCCCGGTATTTATGACGGGTGCATGCCGGTTGAAGAAGTTGGCCGCACCTGGGCTACATAGTCATGATAAAAGTAAGGGCATTTTTGTTACGTCTTCTAAATTGAGCCTCACTTGCTTGTTTTCATTTGTAGTATGCCATACTCGAATTATAACGGTTTATGAACTACTTAGACTGGATCGTTGTGACGGTGTATGCTGCCGGATTAATCTGGCTCAGCTATCACCTTAGCAAAGGTCAGACAGATGCTAAAGATTACTATTTAGGCGGTAACACTTTCAAATGGTGGCAGGTTGGCCTCTCAACTATGGCAACCCAGCTTGGGGCGGTCAGTTTTATTTCTGCCCCTGCATTTGTTGGATTACGAGAGGGTGGAGGATTACAATGGCTTACATACGAATTTGCTGTGCCACTGGCCATGATTTTGCTGATTGTTGTCATATTTCCTCCTCTATACAAATCGGGGGTGATCAGCATCTACACCTACCTCGAAAAACGCTACAACTCTACTACCCGCAAACTTCTCAGCGGCGTTTTTCAGTTTAGCAGGGCTTTTGCTGCTGGAATTACGGTCTACGCTGTGGCCATTGTACTTGAAGCAGTATTTAACATTCCGCTTTGGGTAAATATTCTTATCACGGGTGTCATCGCCATTATCTACGATTACATGGGAGGGATTAAAGCGGTAGTCCTTTCTGATGTCATTCAAATGGGGATCCTGTTTATGGGATTTCTTTTCTGCTGCTACTTCGCACTCGATCTGCTCGGCGGGTGGTCTAATTTTACTGATAATCTTGACCCTGATCGGCTCACCGCAGTTGATTTTTCCAACTATGGCGTGGGATCAGGAGAAGAGTTTGGTTTTTGGCCAATGGTTTTGGGCGGGTTTTTCCTGTACGCTTCTTATTATGGGTGTGATCAGAGCCAGGCCCAGAGAATACTCTCCTCTATGAATATGAAGGATGTACGAAAAGCACTTCTATTTAACGGTTTTTGCAGGTTTCCGACGGTTTTGCTCTATTGCCTAATGGGATTGTTAATCGGAACGCTTGCAATAACCACACCCGCATTTCTGTCGTTGATTCCGGAGGGGCAGTCCGACTATATGGTTCCCGTTTTCATTGTTGAGTATCTTCCAAATGGGCTGATCGGCCTTCTAGTGGCGGCAATTATGGCGGCAGCTATGTCTTCTCTTGATTCGGCCCTCAACTCCCTGAGTGCTGCTACCGTTCAGGATTTTGTACTGCCGGGCAAAGACATGGATGAGATGACGGATGCAAAACAGCTCTCACTATCTAAAAAATATACATTATTTTGGGGAGTGATCTGTGTTATTCTGGCATTTGCGGCTGGAAATATTGCACCCACAGTCATTGAAGCGATCAACAAAATCGGGTCGCTTTTCTATGGACCGATAATAGCAACGTTCGTTTTGGCAATGTTGACAACCAGGATTACCGGTTTTGCAATAAACACCGGAATTGTTGCCGGTGTTGTCTTCAACTTTATACTCTGGATATTCTTTGAAGATGTTCTGTTTTGGTTCTGGTGGAACGCTACCGGATTCATTGTTACAGTAGCTGTGGCTTGGTTAATTTCATCTTTTAAAACAGAAGTTCGGGATCCTCAAACACTTGTCTCCCCCGATCTTATTGAACCGCGATGGAAAGAAACAGTAATCATGGGGGCCTACTTTGTAATCATTGTGACGTTCAGTGTATCACTCGCATGGATTTTTTAACCGTTTTTTGATCGTAATTCTGTTTTTTTTATCACAGATCACGGTAACCGACTGCTGTCATTGTGGGAGTGGGGGCATCTGTCCGGGTGATTCCTTCATTATTCTAAAATCTTTTTTTTATCCTCATTAATAAAGCGACTTGTTTTTTCATATAGGGATTTATAAAAAGAGTAACACACTCACTTTTCACCGCCTCTCACTAATTTTAATACAAGAAACTGATAAGGATCTATATCGATGTTTTTTGTAAGCAGCAGGGACTTTTTACTCCAAAGGTCGTTCAAAATATCGTCCGGATCACAATTTAAAATCTGCATCAGAAAATATCCGGATAGTGAAGTTTTATGCTCGCTAAAATTGCCAATGTAGAGAGCTTTTGTATAGTCCATGGATCTTTCAAAACAGAAAAGGTATCGGTTTTGCAGGTCGTGGAATTTTGTGTCTGCTATTCCAAATACCGGCTCTGTCGTTCGCAAATCGATCAGCCGACTGATGTTGCTAAAGATCTCACTTTCAATAGTGCCAGGATTTTTTTGTTTATGCAATGTCTCTTTATCAACCGACACCCTGTGAACCCAACGAGAATCTTCTTTTTTTTCGGGATGATCCCGATAGGAATAATCGTTAAGCAGTCCCAGTTCATCACCCAGGTAAATGAGCGGTATGCCGCCAATGAATGCTGAAATACCGTACATAAGCGTCAATCGCCTGATAGAGTATTTTTTCTCATTTGTGTCATCTTTTTGAAGTGCCTTCTCCATGCCGGTTAATGAGGCCGCCATACCGCAGATCCGCATATCCCCGGTGTCTGGATTGTGCTGAAAGGCCTCCCCCCGGGAAAACGATCCGGGATACTTGCCTACATAGAACTGATTGAGGAACTGGCGGTGGTCATATCCATTAATTCCCACTTCGCCTGCATCTTCGTCAGAAAATGTCCAGCCAATATCGTCATGACTCCGAACGTAGTTTACCCACGCAGTATCATGGGGGATTTTAAATCGATTCTTCATTGAGTGTTGAAGAAGCTTTACATCGCGGGTAGCGAGTGCTTCCCACATCAGAGCCATCAAAAGGGGATTGTATGAGAGTTCGCACTCTTCTTCCGAGATATAGCTGTTTACGAAATTGGGGTGGACAATTGCCTCTGACTTGAAAACCACTGATGGTGCCGCAATGTTGATTAGCGCGTTGAGTGCGCGTACAAGATTATGTGCCTCGGGTTGATTTTCTGAGGTTGTTCCAAGAGTTTTCCCCGTAAACGCAATCGCATCAAGCCTGAATATTTCAACTCCCTGATTGGCAAGAAAGAGCATTTCATCGAGAATACTGCGAAAAACCTCAGGGTTTTTATAGTTAAGATCCCATTGATAGTTATGAAATGTGGTCCATACCCATTTCTTAATCTCTTCAATCCATGTGAAATTACCACGGCGGACACCAGGAAAAATTTCCCGGAGAGTTTGATCGTATTGGTCGGGGAGGGTTCGGTTATCAAACATATGGTAGAACTGCTGATACTTCTCAACGCCTTGCTTCGCTTTCTTTGCCCAGGTGTGCTCATTGGAAGTGTGGTTGAACACAAAATCTACACACAGTGAGATATTCTCTTTTCGCAGCTTTTGGGCAAATGTGACAAGATCGTTCATTGTGCCAAGATCTTTGCGAACGTTGCGATAATCGGAAACAGCATATCCACCGTCGTTATGGCCTTCGGGGCAATCAAAAAATGGCATCAGGTGAAAGTAGGTAACCTTCAGTTCTTTGAGATAAGGGATACGCTTTTCAAGTGAGGGGATATCATCAGCAAAGAGATCGGCATAGCCTACGGCGCCAACCTGAGTATGATCTTTATACCATAACGGTTTTTTAACTCTTTTTTTATCCAGTTTACGCAGATCTTCAGAACGACTGTTGTAAGTGTCGAGCGCTGTTTTCAGGATCTCCTCCAAATGGTAAAAAAAATCGTAATGATCACCGTAAAGTGAATACAAGAAGTGAAACAGAGCCGGAAATTCTTTCTCTATTCTGGGCTTAACATCTTTCCATTTGCTCTTCTTTTTGCGAGCAACATGAGCTTTAAGCCGCGGAAGAAGCCGATCCAGAGTTTGTTTCTCTTTGTCTTTCATTTTATCAGCTTTGAAGTTATAGCCTGAGTTCAATTGTCAAATTATTAACATAAAAGCCCCCCCTTAGGAAAGGGGGAATGAGGGGGAAGTTCATCAGATTTTGTAAAGATTGAATGACACCCCTGATGCTTTCATAAAAAACTACAAAATTGCCTGAATGATCTCATCATCGGGATCGGGGATGCCACCTTTCTGTTCAGCAACCCAACCCGCGTACCGGTTTGCTTTCTTAATCGTTTCCTGCCAATGGTTTCCCATCAATGTATGATGGATAAAACAGGCCCAAAAGGCGTCTCCAACACCTACAAAATCACCGCTGTTTGGTGTTATTTTAACGGCTGATTCAACGTAATGGCTTCCGTCTCTGTCGAAATAGATAGAACCGTCACCGCCGAGTGTGAGGATCATTCCTCTAAGGTTAAAAGTTTCCAGCAGGCTCGATTCTGATTCAATACCGAACATATTGCCAATCTGCTCCCATTCATCCCGGTTCATTTTTACATAGTCAGATTTTTTTAGAGAGAATTCAATGACTGGTTTTTTTACAAATGGAGGTCTCAGATTTACGTCCAAAAATTTGATACAGTTCTGTGGCAATTTTGATAGGATTTTTTGCAGGCTGATTTTGTTGGTTGAACTTCTCTGAGCAAGTGTTGCAAAGGTAAAGGCATCAGTCGAGGGAGTGATCTTAAGAATTTCGTCCGTCGATTCGATAAAATCCCACGCTACCCGCTCATGAATAGTATAGCTGGGTTCGTTATCCGCATCGATGTGGACAGACACCGTTCCTGTTGGATAGTCTGATCGCTGGATAAATTTTCTTGGAGCTTCTTTCTGTGCCATAATATCGAGAAGCTGGCTACCGAGTTCATCACGCCCAACTGCGCTGATGAGATACGATTTATTTTTTAAAAAGTGTAGGTGCATGGCCACATTAAATGGAGAACCGCCGGCCCGTTTATAATTTGAGAACTGATCCCATAATATTTCACCGAAATGAAGTATGGTTTTACTCATAGCACTGCTTTTTTGATGTAAGTTAATTTTTTATTCATTCTAGTACAGTGTTATCGATAAAATGTCGGATAGTCATCGGATGAGTTTTTCGAAAATTCTAGTCATGCTAGATCAATATACGATTCGTGGATGACTCATCCGATGACTCTTAGGATAGCTCACCGTTGACACATCAATAGCAGGTAATAAAAACCGGCATCAAATAAAGACTATTCAGATCTGCCGGACCGCTACCAGAAGTATCCAACAATCATGGCCGTAAGAGCAAGAAGCACCATCGACTGGTACCGATAGTTTTGCCACCAGGGCAGATCTTCCAGGTCTTTGGTCTCATCGTCGTACATTTTTTTACTCCAGGTATACTGCCTTACAACTTCAGGGTCGGGCGCTTCGCTATTTACGCTAACCCCGATCATAATCGAACCGTTTATCAGCAGCAGTACAAAGCAGGCATAGAGGAAATGGATATCCATCAGTCCAAATATTTCGTTACTGAAAAAACCAATAATTCCCATGGGAATGCCGATTGCCAGCACAAAAAACGCACCGTGACGATTTGCACGCTTCCAGAATATTCCCATTATAAAGCAGACTACAATTGGCGGAGTGATGTAGGCCAGAATCGACTGAAGGTAAGTCCAGAGCGTTTCGAACTGAATGATCTGAGGCGCCCAAAGAACCGCAAAAATCATGAAGAGAAACGTAACCAGACGTCCGATGTTTACCAGCGCTGCCTGAGAAATATCGGGCTTATAGAATTTCACAAAGTCCATTGTAACAAGAGTAGAGGCTGAATTCAGTGTGGAGTCGATGCTGGACATGATTGCCGCAATCATCGCTGCTATAATAAATCCGCGCAGGCCTACAGGCAGCAGGTCGAATGTAAGGGTTGGAAATACTAAATCAGGATTTGGCAGATCAGGGTACAACACAATGGCAATTGTACCGGGCAGAACCATCAGAAAGAGAACGGGCAGTTTCAGAAGTCCTGCAAAAAGGGCGCCCCAACGACCATGGTTTAAATCCTTTGCCCCGAGCGTTCGCTGAACAATAAACTGGTTGGTTGCCCAGAAATAGAACCCGATAATGAATACCCCCGTAAAGAGTCCCGGCCAGGGAAGGAAGGAGTCGTCAGCGGGAAGAATCAGGTTCATTCCGTTTTCCGGTGCAGCGTTTACCAGCTGATCCCAGCTGTCGAGCTGATTGAACGCCAGGAATGCAATTACGATGGAACCGAGAATCAGTATAACGGCCTGGATGGTATCGGTTATCACCACGGCCGTGAGGCCTCCGAAAATAGTATAAATTCCTGCCAGAATTCCGAGTATGGCGATTGGAATCCAAATGGGAGCCTCAGGATAAAGCATTTGAATAACGATTCCGCCTGCATAGAGACCGGCTGCAGCATCGATAAACATATTGGCAAATACCGTAAAACCGGAAAACATCACTCGAGATCGGCGATCGAAGCGTGTTTCAAGGAACTGCGGCATCGTGTACACTTTAGCACGCAGATAAAAAGGAAGGATAAAGAAGACGAAGAAGATCAGTATTACTGTGGCGGCCCATTCATAGTTGAAAACCGCAATCCCCCGGGCGTACCCCTCACCGGCAAGGCCTACGAATGAACTCCCAGACATATTGGAAGCATAAAGTGAAAAACCGACCAGCGGCCATAGAAGAGTTCGGCCCGCAAGGAAATAGTCCTCAGAATCTTTGGTGTTTCGTCCAACCCAATAGCCGATAAACAGAGTTGCAACGATGTACACAATAATGACAACCCAATCGATCAGGGCAATTTCAAATTCAGCCATCTAGTGTTCCTGTTAGTTGGAAAAAGTTCAGTTCGTAAGCGCTTTTATCAAAAGGAACTATTTACCAAATTGAACTCATCAATGCAACTCTGAAATAAAATGTTATAAATAAAACCGGCAAAATTTTAAGATATATTTCCGGTTTTATTTCAAGTATTATGCTTTGGCGTTTTTAATCGGCTGAGCCCATCGCGTAGAGAATACCATTCCAAAGGTGGTCAAGAAAAAGCTCATCA
This sequence comes from uncultured Rhodohalobacter sp., assembly GCA_964644975.1. Taxonomy (GTDB): domain Bacteria; phylum Bacteroidota; class Rhodothermia; order Balneolales; family Balneolaceae; genus SW132. Next base: position 1,195 of record CAZXYQ010000003.1, on the reverse strand, counting down.
CCATAAGATTCAATCGTATGACCGAGCCCTGTATAAAATGAGCGCCCGCCATCAAATTCATGATACCATGAGATAGGATGATATCCCGGATGGTCGCTCCCTTCAAAACTATCGGTGTCAAGCGTCAACAAAACATTAATATGATCCTCAAATCCTTGAAAATTGTACCATTCATCATCCCTGTTCCATACGGTTGGCAGGGTACGAGTAGCCGGGTGATTGTGGTCCTGAACCATTAAATCTGCATTTATAATGCCCGGTGGATGGTTATCGAAATAGGCACCGACCAGCTCTCCATACCATGGCCAGTCGTATTCGGTGTCTGAAGCTGAATGTACGCCCACATAGCCACCGCCGTTTTGGATATACAATTTAAAAGCTTCTCTCTGCTCATCTGTAAAAACAGTCTCCGTTGTATTCAGAAACACGACAGCATCATATTGATCGAGCGTATCAGGCGTAAACATATCCGCAAGTTCAGTTACGGTTACACCTACATCGTGTTGATCGCCTAAAAGCTGAAGAGCAGCCTGACCTGCCTCAATGGAGTCGTGGCGCCATCCATCCGTTTTTGAAAAGACCAGAATTTGATAGCTGGGTGCTTCAATATCCTGATCTGAAACAGCCTGCTCTTCACCATTTCCGCATCCTGTAAAAAGCAGAGTCAAAAGAAGAGCACCTGATAGAAGTATTATATTTTTTGGATTCATTTTAATGTGTATAAAATGTTTGAATTAAAGTTCACAGGGTTAAGGAACGAGGTTGCGGTAAATTAATCAAATGAATTAAGGCTCAATTTGGAGGATATTTATTTTTTTACACCTGATGGGATTGATGAAATTAGTAGTATTTTTGATCGTATGAACAGCATAATAGAGTACAATTGATAAACTAATTTTTATCTGTTAGGTATTTATTTCTTGAAAGCCTGGTATAAGTGGAGGAACAATGACCCAAACCAAAAAGCTTTTGATCATCGGTTTCGTGTGGCCAGAACCAAAATCCTCTGCTGCTGGAACTCGTATGATGCAGCTTATACATTTTTTTAAAGATCAAAACTGGAGTATCACGTTTGCAAGTACAGCAAATGATTCCAGATTTATGACAGATCTTACAACGTTCGATGTGCAAACAGAATCAATTGAAATGAATGATGAAAGTTTTGATCATTTTGTTCATGAGGTCAATCCCGACG
>CAZXYQ010000002.1:0-88982 GCA_964644975.1 uncultured Rhodohalobacter sp. | reverse complement strand
CAACAATACCGGCCATGGTATAGTCGTAGGCCGTGAGCATGCTGATTTTTTCGTTTTGACGCTTCATTTCAACCACAGTCTGCGTGGTTACTTTATCGGAGCGCTCAGATCGTTTTTGAGTGCTCATGAATTCTCCCTCGGAACAATTGCCGATGATGCATCGAGCTCACAAACAACTTTACCGTCAACAGTGGCTTTTCCTTTCATCGTAACAAAATTTCGTCGCTGGTTAGAAAGAAAAACTTCCATTTTCAGCTGATCGCCCGGCACCACCGACTTCCTGAATTTTGCATTATTGATGCCGGTAAATACAATTAGCACATCCTCAGGATTTTCCACAAGTTTGCTGTTCATCAGCATAATACAGCCGCTTTGGGCCATTGCCTCAACCTGTAGAACACCGGGCATTATCGGTGTGCCCGGAAAGTGACCGTTGAAAAACTCCTCGTTTACCGAAACATTTTTTAGCGTCAAAATTCTCTCTTCTTCAATTTCAAGAACACGGTCTACCAGTAAAAAAGGGTATCTGTGAGGAATAAAATTTTTAATTTCTTCTATTTTCATGAAGGAACTCCATCCGTTTTAAATTCAGTGAAAGCGTTAATGTAGGATTGATAATCAGAAATACTATGTAAAAATAGTTATTCAGCATGTCTTTCTGTACGGCAACAACATTAACGCTTAATATATGGCGGGCAATATACTAATTATCTGTTACGGTACCCACATACACATAGGCGATTGCACCGGTGAGGCTCGCAGCCTTTTTATTCTGGAAAACTTCAGCTTCGTCCATGAGATCCAAAAATGCCTGACCGGCAGGGAAAGTTGCACTTGTTTCGGGCAGGTATGTGTAGGCATCGCGATTCCCGCTAATCCAGCCACCTACTGCAGGCATAACGAAACGGCTGTAGAACTCATAAGGATATTTAACAACGCCGCCCGGCTGACCAAATTCTAGAACCACGACGCGTCCACCCGGCCTAACTACCCGCGCCATCTCTTTGAGGCATACCAGCGGATCGTCTACATTACGGATTCCAAAAGCGATACTTGCAATATCGAAGGAATCATCTTCATACGGCAGATTCATGGCGTCCGCTACCTCAAATTCAACAACAAGCTGCTTTTTGTCCGCTTTGGAGGGAGCGTGTTTTATCATCTCTACACAAAAATCGGTGCCCATTACCGAGCCGGTATGGCCCACTCTTTTCTTAAACTCAAATGCCAGGTCGCCGGTGCCGGTGGCACAGTCCAGAACCCTGTCTCCGGGTTTGGCGCCACTCATCTGTACCGTTTTTTTTCTCCAGGCGGAGTGTACCCCAAACGACAAAATGCTGTTAATTCTGTCGTAATCATCAGCGATGTCGGCAAACATGTCTCTTACTCTTTCACTCATAGGTCAACAATTAGATTTTATTTTTAATATCGAAACCACTACTGAACCTATAACATTCACACTAAAGCCGTCTAACAGACAAACTTTGGCGGTCTAAAGGTCGAGATGATCAATTCTGTTCAAATAGATCGACTTAAACGCAACATCGTTTTTTTGCACGTGGTAAATTGCACCATTCTGATGTTCTACTTGATGCATGTTCTTCAGCCCGTACCCAAGCCATTCAGACAGAAGAATACGAATCAGCCGCCCGTGAAGAACCATAAATAAAGTTCCGGAATTGTATCCCCTGAGAAGGGATTCAATACGGCCGTTTGCGCGTTCGAATACCTCCACAGGTGATTCTCCGCCCGGAATTCGCATCGATACGTTGCCCGATGACCATTCACCGTGAATTCGATTTAGTTCATCTTTGATATCCCCTGATTTCTTCCCTTCAAGGTCACCAAAATCCATTTCATCGACTTCCTCGTAAGACTGAATAGGAAGCGATTGCGATATGGCCAGCGGCTGAGCTGTCTGTATAGACCTCATCATGCTGCTGGCAACAACCTGTCCTGCCCTCTCACTCTCGAGAGCTGAAGCAACGCAAATCGCCTGCTTCTTGCCAACCTCATTCAGCGGCGCATCAATGCCCCGACCCTGCATCATTTGTTTTTTATTAAAATCTGTTTCACCATGACGAATTAAAAATAATCGGGTGATACTCATTTTTTCTTTTTTGTGTTAAATGATATGACGGCTTCCTGAACGTGCTTTTCAAGTTTTTGAATCTCTTCAGGAGCGATATTTTCTTTCATTGAGTAGCGAACCAGCAGCATTTTAAGCACGCGATCATTAAGAGGTAGTTTATCAGGGTCGCTCTTCTTATCGAACCGATCCCAAAAACGGCGAAGAAGCCCGATTTTGAACAGGAAGAAAAAAATGACCCCAAAAAACAGCGCAAGATACATACCATTTATTCCCATCAGGCTCAATAACACTCCGGCAGCAAGAAGCTGTACAAATTCATTATGCAGGATTTTGAGCACGGAGAGGGCCGAAATCGAGACAAATGCGCTTTTATTGAAGTACCACCAAAAATGAAACAGAAGCGTTAAACCCGCTGCAATCCATGGATTGATAGCAAAAACAAGAGCAAAATAGAGAAGCATCGCGATTGAATCAGAACTGTCAATCCATAAAATAGACTTATGGATTAAAGACTCAAAAGAGTGTTGTTTTAAAATTCCGGGTACATACTCTTCCACTGTCTTACGCGTAGCGAAAAACCAGTGTCCTGCTGAAGAGATGGTGGACACCGGTGACTCTAAAATATTTATCTTGTGCGATCTGTTTCCAAACATAGCCTTAAAGATAGGCGCAATTCATCAAAAATAACAGGTTCATGTTCGGGCAACTGTAATAATACCACACTGCTTTCCGGTCAATTCAAACAGCACTCCGGCAAGTTCAAAAGTGGTTGATCCGGTTGTATAAACGTCATCAACGATAATCGGTACCCTTCCACGTATATTTGCAGGTAGCTCAACCCGGAAAGCCCCGGAGAGATTTTCAATTCTTTCATTGCTCTTCAGCCCCGTCTGTGTTGTCGTGTTCTTTACCCTTACCACGGTGTTTTCCGGAACCACCGGTATGGATGTAGATTCGCTAATGCCACCGGCTATAATCCTGGATTGATTATAGCCCCTTTTGCGATATCTCTTTTTATGAAGCGGCACCGGAACCTGAATACTGCATTGAATGACATCCTCCGGCAACTCAATATTTAAGGATTGTATCAATCTTTTTCCTGTTTCGGTGCCCAGTCGGTGCCCAACGCCTGATAAGTGGTCGTATTTCAGTTTGTGGAGCAAATCCTGCAGATATCCAAGCTTATCAAAACTCCAGAGTGAATACCGAAAAAGCACGCTTTCAGGAAGGATCATGGATTCAGAATCCAGATCCAATTCAAACCGGGAACGGAGGCAGTGGCGGCAAATGACATCCGTCCGTTGTACGGTCAATTGGCCACAACAAGCACAGACAGGCGGAAAAACCACATCGGATAGCGTATTGGCCCACATCAATATTTTCTCTTGAAACATACTACTTACAGTGCTTTTTTAATGGTTTGATCTACACAGTATGAGCCGAAAACTGAGGTTTGCTTACAGTTTTTTTAAAAATTGTAATCCAAACTCATTCCATTGCGCGATTGTTTGTATTATTGGTCTCTGAACAGTTTATCAAACCCCTTTTAGATAGACTGAGATTTATTTAGATTTGTAGTTCTCCGTTAACAACACAAAATTATGAGCATGTCATCTATAGGAAATGATTTGGCTTCCATTCGTGAACACAAAGGATACACGATTGAAGACCTTCAGAAAGCTACCAAAATACCTCTCAGTACGCTTAAATCTATTGAAGATGGATCTATCTTCATGAATTCGGATGAAATTACGACCTACATCAGAAGTTTCGTGCGGACCTATGGCCGCGCTTTAAAGCTTGATGATACCAAAGTTTTGCGTGCTCTCGATCAGGAGGAACTCAGCAATTATAATAACCTCCTTCTGGATGATTTTCCTGAAATCAAAAAAAAGAAAGGCATTGCAGTTGAACCTTCGCCAGAGAGTTTAGGTGACGATGACGATGATGATTCTTCAAATAAGAAGATCAAAAAGTCACCCGGCTGGACCTTTGAAGGCGATGAAATTGAAGAAACCCAGCCCAAAGGCAGCACCTCTTCAGATAAAAAATCTATTGCACCTGCTCAACCAAGCGTTAGAAGTGTAAACTGGGCAGCTATGGGGGGTGCATTAAAATCAAGACGCGAAAAACCACCGGTTTGGCTGATTAGTGCAGGGTTCATCATGTTGCTCATCATCACCGCCGCAATTTTAATTTCTCAGTTTGGCCTGTTTTCATCTGATGATGTTCCCTCGCCCGCAGCTGATCAGCCTGGTTTAGAGGAACAGGCAACGGGCGAAGATCAGGATCTGGCACTCGATCTTACGGAACAAGTTCCGGCAGAACAGGAACCTGTGGCTGCACTATCCGACACTCTCTATGTTACCGTTTATGCCGCTTTCAGCCAGCTCGACCCTGTTCGCGTCTGGAGCGATCTTAAACCACGGATCGATCCCTACTGGCTGGATCAGGGAGTTGCTATGAACTTCGAATTTCAGAATTCGGTTCGTATCAGAGGCAGCTATTCCAATATGCTGCTGTTTTTAAACGGTAACCGGATCGACAATTTCCGGAATCAATATTTTAATGAAGAGGAGAATTCAGTGGAATTAACGCGAGATATATTTGATTCTGATCCCCGCTGGGCTACACCGGTTCCTTTTGAACTGCCGGCTAATACCGCCGAACCGGATACTGTAATGAACCGACCATCCTTTTAAGTGCACTACCTCGTAAAGAGCTGATGAGGTATCAACTTAAAATTCATCACTACGTCTAAAATTGAGCGTTTCCCTTTTCAGGGAATACTTTTTTTCCGACCCAGGCGTCGGCAATAAACCTATTATTTTCTAAATATTTACTGACCTTTTCATGGATAAGCAGCAGGCAGCAGATCGCGTTACTGAACTTCGCGATCTGATTGAGCGGGCCAATCGTGCCTACTACGACGAAGCGAAACCTTTTATAAGCGATAAAGAGTTTGACGAATCCCTGAAGGAGCTCAGAGATCTCGAAAACGAGTTCGATCTGCAGTCCGATGACTCCCCTACCCGGCGAGTGGGAGAAAAACCTACGAATCAATTCCCTACAGTTGAGCACCCGGTTCCTCTTCTGAGTCTTGATAACACGTACAACCCGGACGACCTCAAAGATTTTGACCGCAGAGTGCGAGACCGATTGGCAGACAATGAGTTTACGTATGCTGTTGAGCTGAAATTCGATGGTGCATCCGTCAGGCTGAGGTATGAAAATCGATCCCTCGTAACCGGAGCTACACGGGGTGATGGAGAGCGCGGTGATGATATTACGTCAAATATAAAAACCATTGGTGATGTTCCGCTTACTCTTCCCAAACATGCCCCAGATATTGTAGAAATACGCGGTGAAGCGTATATGGAAAAGGAGGCGTTCGTCCGGCTCAATCAATACAGGGAGGAGTCAGGCCTTCAACCGTTTGCCAATCCAAGAAATTCCACAGCCGGTTCCCTGAAAATGCAGGACCCCCGCGAGGTAGCTCGCCGGCCTATCCGGATGTTCGCGTTTGAACTGCTGCTCAACTCTGAGGATGAGAGCAGAACCCAGGCGTCTAAAATGAAGCTGCTTAAAGAGTTTGGGCTGCCTGTTTGCAACCACTTTGAAGTTTGCGATTCCATTGATGATGTGCTCGAGGTTGTAGACAAGTGGGACGATCTGCGCCACGAACTCCCCTATGAAACAGACGGGATTGTAGTAAAAGTGAATGAAGAGAAGTATCGCGGTAGACTCGGAACCACATCAAAGTCGCCTCGGTGGGCCATTTCCTATAAATTTGAAGCAGATCAGGCCACAACCGTCATTGAGACGATTACGCTTCAGGTGGGCCGTTTAGGCAGCATTACCCCGGTTGCTGAGCTGAAGCCGGTACTGCTTGCCGGCACAACGGTTAAGCGTGCATCACTCCACAACGAAGATGAAATTCACAGAAAAGATATTCGCCCCGGCGATACAGTAACTGTTGAAAAAGCCGGTGAAATTATTCCCCAGGTGCTATCCGTGCTCAATCCTGACCGGGATGGGCGGCCTGAACCTTTCCAAATGCCTGAAAACTGTCCGGCTTGCGGAGAAAAACTTGTAAAGTTTGAAGGCGAAGTTAAATGGCGGTGTGAAAATCAGGCGTGTCCTCCCCAGGTTCGCGAACGCATCACCCACTTTGCATCCAGAGATGCTCTCGATATCGAAGGCCTGGGCGAAGCTGTTGTGGATCAGCTGGTGGATGCCGGTCTCATATCCACGTACGCTGACCTTTACTCTCTTACAACAAAGGATCTGCTGCCCCTGGAGCGGATGGCCCAAAAAAGTGCTCAAAACCTCATTGATGCAATAGACCGGAGTAAAGACCGCGATTTTAGCCGGGTGCTCTTTGCTCTGGGCATTCGTTTTGTGGGAAAAACAGTGGCAAAAGACTTATCGAAAAACTTTAAGTCTCTTGAGGAATTAATTGGTGCCAATGAAGATGAACTTGCTGAAGTAGATTCTATCGGACCTAAAATTGCCGGGTCAGTTGCTTCTTTTTTCAGTAAGGACCAAAACAGATCTGTTATTGAATCGTTGAAAAGTGCCGGATTGCAGTTCGAGTCAAATCACGATGGTCCGGAAACGAGCACTCTTGAAGGAAAAACGTTTGTTTTAACAGGTTCACTTCCTACGCTTACAAGAAAAGAGGCCACCGAATGGATTGAAAAGCATGGAGGTAAAACATCATCATCGGTAAGCGGTAATACCGACTTCCTGCTTGCCGGTGAATCCGCGGGGAGTAAACTTACCAAGGCTCAGAAATTAAACGTCCCGGTGATTGACGAGAATGAATTTAACCGACTTGTTGGCCGAAAGATGGATTAATCCTCAATCACTCGATATTGAGATAAATAATTTGGTATCATAACACCTTATTCAGTCTGCTATAACGGCACTGATCGCGGGTTTTTAATTTCAAAAGTTCTCTGAAGATGAAAGTACTCGAAAAATTGGGTTTGGGACGAAAAAAAAGCGAAGGAGCGCCCAACATTGGAGAAAAGAAGAAGAAAGAGCAGCTTGAGGCCGAAAACAGCAGAAAAAATATCTACCGCATACTCATTGTTTTTGGTTTTCTTGCGCTAATACTCTACTCATCACCTGAGGTCATTTATCAGCCTATCGCTAACTATTCGGTTGGTGAACCCTGGCGTGCGGATGATCTGACGGCTCCTTTCACTTTTTCCCAGCTTAAAACGGATGAAGAGCTTCAGGATGAACGCGATGCTATACGGTCCGATACTCCTCCCATTTTCCACATCGATCACAGCGTCCGTAACCGTTCTCAAACGGCCGTGGATTCTATTTACAGGAATCTTCAGCCGGTTATTGACACGTATGTGCAGTGGCAGCGGGCAAAACAGAATGAGGATGAGTCAGCCCGGAACGACAGTGTTCGCTTTGAACAGGAGAAAGAGTTTTCAAATGTGGAGTTTACCGATCAGACCTGGGAAACTCTGCTGAATAATTACGCCAATATGAGACTGGATAACGGAGCTGACGGCCGGTCTATATTAAATGAAATCCGGGATCAACTAGACCGGCTGCTTACTCGTATATACAACAATGGTGTGATAGATCAGCCGGCCGATGAAATTGCGAGCGATGAAATTACAGTTCGAAACCTTCGTGAACGTACCGAAAGAACAATATTAATAAATAATACCCGCGACAGGTATCAAGCGCTTGAATTTGCCGGGAGTGAGTTGGGAGACCGTTTTTCGAATGATATAGCACGAATAGCCCTTCAAATTACCGACCGTGTTCTCGAACCCAACTGGATCTTGAACGAGCAGGCTACTGAAGCCCTGCTTTCTGAACGATTGGGTGAAATATCCAGAACAAAAGGAGTGGTTACCAACGGTGAGGTGATTATCCGCCGGGGTGATATTGTAACGTCCGAACGTGAAAACATACTGAAAAGCCTTGCCCAGGCAAGGGCATCCACCGCTACCCAGTTTGAACGGATTACCCGCCAGGGCGGTGAGGCATTGATTATCATACTTGTCACAATTCTGTTTCTCTATTATCTCTACCTCTACAGAAAACCGATCTACAGCAACATTGCCAACTTTTTAATGGTTTTTCTAATTCTCGCCGTTCTTTGTGTGGGAAGTGCGGTGATCTACCATATTGATACGCTCAGCAGTTTTGTTGTACCGATTGCGATTGCGCCTATTTTACTCACCATCATTTTTGATTCGCGCGTTGGATTGATGGCTACTATAACTCTGGCCATCATTACTGCTATTATGCACGATAATAACTTCGAGTATCTTGTTGCCACCATTACAGCTTGCAGTCTCGGTATTTTTTCTGTGCGGGATATTAAAAACCGTTCGCAGTTTTTCCTATCAACACCTTTTATTGTATTTACCAGCTACATTCTGGTACTGGGAGGTTTTTCCCTGGCACGCTTTACAGGCTGGGCCCAGTTCTTTGATGTAACGATGGCTGTTGCAATCAACTCTGTATTTATTCTTTTCACCTACCCGCTTATCCTTATTATCGAAAAATCATTTAAAGTCACCACTGACTTTACCCTTCTAGAGCTGAGTGATACCAACCGCCCGCTCATGAAAGATTTGATGACCAAAGCTCCCGGATCGTTTCACCACAGCCTGCAGGTGGCAAATCTTGCAGAGGCTGCGGCATCGGCCATAGAGGCGAACGCGCTGCTTTGTCGCGTTGGCGCAATGTATCACGATATCGGTAAAATGGTGAAGCCGAGCTACTTTATTGAGAATCAAAATGAAGGTAACGACCACGATAAACTGAAGGCGAAAATGAGTGCCCTTATCATAAAAGCTCACGTGAGCGACGGTGTGAAAATGGCGCAAAAAAACAATCTGCCAGAACTGATTATCGATTTTATTCGCACTCACCACGGCACATCACTCATTAAATTCTTCTACAATAAAGCACAGAAAAACGCGGCTGAGAACACAGATGTACCGGAAGAAGATTTCAGGTACGACGGGCCTATTCCCGCCACAAAGGAACAGGGCATCTTACTGCTTGCCGACGGAATAGAGGCAGCTTCAAGAGCCATGAAAAATCCTACTTACAACAAGCTTGAAAACCTGATTAACAAAATTGTTGATGACCACATCAGTGAGGGGCAACTCGATAATTGTCCGTTAACATTCCGCCATATTCAGATAATCAAAGAGACCTTTTTGAGTATTTTGGTGGGGGTATACCACAGCAGAGTGGAATATCCTGAAGATGAAGAGTTGAAATCCAAAAAAGTAATCAACAAGAAGAAAAATAAGAAAAATTCAGACGACCAATCAAGCAATGGATCAGATGCGTCACAAACCGCTGAACAGAACGAGGAACAGAATAAGGAAAACTCCTGATGGCGTTCAGTAAAGAGCTCCAGCGATATCTACAGTTTGTGAAGGTCGAAAAGGGTTTGGCCGAAAACTCTGCCATATCCTATAAAAATGATCTTGAAAGATATCTTCTCTTTCTTAAACGCGAATTTAGGTTAATGGATCTTGGCGGCGTTACGCTTCAGCATATAGAGCAATTTCTGAATGAACTGGCTGAATTGGAGCTTTCTCCCGGGACCATAGCCCGCAATATTTCCAGCATCCGAAGTTTTCACGAGTTTGCCGTTGTTGAAAACTTTGCCGAAGCCAATCCCGCAGAGCTGGTCGACCTGCCCAAAAAAGCGGGGAAACTGCCCGAAGTTTTATCCGCTGACGAAGTGATGCGTATTATTGATAAGGCCGATCGCACCGAAGACGCCGGAATCAGGGATGCGGCTATTCTTGAAACTCTTTATGCAACGGGCATGCGCGTGAGCGAACTGACCGGGCTTCAGCTTGATAACCTCTATTTTGAGATCGGGTTTATCCGGGTAATCGGGAAAGGGAACAAGGAACGGCTGGTGCCCGTAGGACAGATGGCACAAAAAGCGGTTGAACACTACATTGAATCGGTAAGAGAAAGGTTCGTTAACCCCAAAAAAAGGTCCAAAACAGAAAACAAACTGTTTCTGAATCAGCGCGGCGGCCCGCTCAGCCGGATGAGTATCTGGAATATTGTTAACAAATATGCCCAAAAAGCGGAAATTGAAAAAAACGTATATCCGCATATTTTCAGGCACTCCTTTGCAACACATCTCCTGGAGGGTGGTGCCGATTTAAGAGCCGTTCAGGAGATGCTTGGCCACAGCTCTATTATTACAACCGAGATTTATACGCACGTAGACCGATCGCTCCTGCACCAGGTGCACAAAGAATTTCATCCGCGGGCATAATCTCATGCATAAGAATTTTAAAAAAATGGTGAAACCTGTTCATCATTTAACAGTACATCTTGTACTTTACGCTCAATCAGTAGGATTAAGATATGAAGTGAATCAATCCATAAAAATCAGTCCAAACTGAGTTGAATGAACAATCTTTTGAATTCTAGAAGAAGAAGTCTCCCTTAGCAAGGGCGCCGAAAGCGTTTTGGAAGAGGGGTATCCATCGAATTTTATCACAATTGGATAAACATCCCCAACTCCCCCCCTTTGTCAGGGAGACACTTTTCATATGATTTGATAGTTGAGCTCAGGTCCTTACAGCACACAACATTTACTAAACTATGCGATATATCTGGATTACGCTTTTAATACTTGCCACCACTGCACCCGGCCTGACGGGTCAGGTTTCCTTACCCATCCCCTATCAAAATGCGGCGATTTCATCGGCTGATGAGTACGCAACAGAAGCCGGTCTTGAAATATTGAAAAAGGGCGGAAACGCCGTTGATGCTGCTATCGCAGTGCAATTTGCACTTGCGGTCACTCTTCCGCGTGCCGGTAATATTGGCGGCGGCGGATTTATGGTTCTCCATCTGTCAAATGGCAACGTAAAAACACTTGATTTTCGGGAGAAATCCCCCGCAAACGCAACAAGAACAATGTTCTTGGACGATGAAGGCACCTATGTACCCGAAAAAAGCAGGGTTGGCGGGCTTGCAACCGGTGTTCCCGGAACAGTAGATGGTATGATGAGCGCTCTTGAACGGTATGGCACACTCCCGCTTGAGGTTATAATGGAACCGGCAATTCGTCTTGCTGCCAGTGGTTTCAGGCTAAAACACTCCCATGCAGAGAGTCTGAACAGCCATCGCGAAAATCTGGAGCAGTTTGAGGGGTCGGCGAAAATATTTTTAAGGCCGGATGGCACTCTTTGGAGAGAAGGACATCTTTTCATTCAGAATGAACTCAGTGAAACGCTTGAACGAATCGCCCGCCAGGGACGAGATGGATTCTATTCAGGAATTACAGCACGTCTGCTGGTACAGGAACTCCAGCGGCAGGGCGGAATGATGACCCTCCGCGATCTGCGAAACTATTCCAGTGTGTGGCGAGAACCAATTGTGGCGGAGTACAGCGGTCACCGGCTCTACATGATGCCGCCACCAAGCAGCGGCGGCGTGGTAATGAAACAGGTTCTGACTATGATCGGAGATCTGAAACCGGATCAAATTGGGGTAAACTCCTCATCTTATATTCACAAGCTATCGGAAGCGTTCAAGCGATCCTTTGCCGATCGAAACTACTATTTGGGTGATCCCGAATTCACCGCCATACCGATGGATACACTCACGTCTGCCGCATATTTGTCGCGACGATTTTCCGATTTCGACCCGGATGTTGCTACTCCCGGTGACGACATTCGTCATGGCGCCATCACAGGATTTGATGAACCGGATGAAACGACCCATTTTTCAGTTATTGACCGCGACGGGAATGCAGTAGCCGTAACCACAACATTAAATGGATCGTACGGAAATTACGTAACCGTATCGGGGGCCGGCTTTTTGCTGAATAATGAGATGGATGATTTTTCAGCCAAACCGGGTGAGCCCAATATGTTTGGCCTTATCGGTGCAGAAGCTAACGCAATTGAGCCAGATAAAAGAATGCTCAGCAGCATGAGTCCAACAATTGTTACCCGAGACGGTGCGGTACGAATTATTGCAGGGGCATCCGGCGGACCTCGAATTATTACATCTACGCTGCAAAATATCCTGAACATCATTACATACGATATGAACGCTGCGCAGGCCATTGCCACACCGCGCTTTCACCATCAGTGGCTGCCGGATCAAATCGTTACAGAAACGTTCACCGTTTCCGACGATACAAAGGAGAATTTACTGAGCAAAAATCATGAGATCTTTGAAGTTCCATCCATAGCGAGAGTCCATCTCATAGTGGTTGATGAAGACGGCATGCGAACCGGAGCTGCTGATCCCCGCGGAAACGGAAGTGTTTTGGGTTATTGATCTAATGATGTGTCAAGCTAAAAGTAACGGGTTAAACCTATATTTTATATTTGACTTAACACTAGATAAAGTAGGTCTAACAGTTAGCACCCTCACTAAAAATGATCTATAACCAGTTACTTTTTTAATTGTGCATTCAATAGCTGTTTAGGTATCTTTTCCACTCTCTTTTGCCGGAATAAAAAATAACCCTTAGCTTCAGCACGTTTAATGAATCGTTTATCCGATCTGAAGTCTACGAACCGCATCATTTTTAACTGTTAATCACTCTATGGATATTGCATCAATTTTCGCTCAGCACCGTACGCGGAACATCTTTTTTGCTTTTTTATCCTGGCTCACCGCCTTTGTTGTTTACACCTTAACCGTAGCACCTACAGCCTCTTTTTGGGATCCCGCGGAATATATCGCTATCTCGCATACGCTCCAGGTTGCGCATCCTCCCGGATCTCCCTTCTTTGCCATCGTTGGGCGTTTGGTCTCGATGTTTGTACCTACGGATTATGTGGCTCTCAGCATCAACATGATAAGCGTTACCGCTTCAGCGTTCACCATCATGCTGCTTTATCTGGTTACCATCCGGCTGATTGAACAGTTTCGGGGTCCTATAGATCATCTTGATATTGCTGATAAGATTGGAAGCTATGGCGGCGCACTTCTCGGCGCATTCACATTTATGTTCACCCACACGCAGTGGTTTAACGCGGTTGAAGCCGAGATGTACGGAACTTCAACCTTCTTTACGGCTCTCGTTGTTTGGCTCGCACTGAAATGGTCAGCAAACTATAAAAAACCACACTCTGAACGGTGGCTCATCCTCATCGCTTATCTCTTTGGAATCGGAATCGGAGTTCATTTGCTCAATCTGCTGGCGATCTTCTTCGTCGCCCTGATCATCTACTTTACGATTTACGAGTTTAGCATCAAGTCTTTCCTGATAACCGTGGCGGCATCTGTAGCATGCTTTTTAACGGTCTACCCTATTACAATTATCAATCTGCCCAATTTTGCAAATGAAATAGGCTCCGCCACTTATGGACTTATCGGCCCGTTCACATATATAACGGCTATTATTGGTGCAATCATTTTTGGATTGTATTACACGCATAAAAAAGGGAAACGATACCTGAACATGATCATTCTCTGCTACATGATGATTATGATCGGGTATTCCAGTTACGCACTTGTGATTATTCGCTCGCAGGCAGATCCTCCAATTGATGAGAATGATCCCTCAACACTTACCGAATTTGTGAAGTATCTCAGTCGTGATCAATATGGAACGGCGCCTCTTTTGAGAGGTTACACCTACAATAACCGCACCGGCAATATAGACCGTACGGAAGAGACATTCTTACCCCGAAGGCATTCAGGACAGGGCCGTCATCTGCAGTATTACGCTAATTTTGACAGCGACTGGGAGTATTTCTGGGGCTACCAGGTGAATCATATGTACCTGCGGTATTTTAACTGGAATTTTATTGGCCGTGATTCTGATATACAAAATGCCCACTGGATATCGGGATTTTCGGATAGCCGCCACAAAGATAATCCGGCCCACTCCTACTATTTTTATTTGCCGTTTCTGTTTGGCTTGATTGGTATGATTTACCATTTTCAAAAAGACTGGAGGAGGGGTCTGTCTGTGATGGCGCTATTTGTTCTCACCGGCCTGGCAATTATTTTCTACCTGAATCAAACCCCGTTTGAACCCCGCGAAAGAGATTATGCCTATGCGGGATCCTTTTTTGCTTTCTCAATCTGGATAGGCCTTGGTGCCACCGGAATCCTGGAACTATTCAAGAATCTGGTTACTGACAATAAAGCTACCTCCTATGGAGTACTCGCCGCTATGCTGGTAGCTGTTCCTGCATGGATGGGATATCAAAACTACCCGAGCCACGACCGAAGTGAGCGCTATGTAGCCAGGGACTACGCCTACAATTTGCTGAATTCGGTTGAACCGAACGCAATGCTCTTCACCAACGGTGATAACGATACGTTTCCCCTTTGGTATCTTCAGGAGGTGGAAGGAATTCGCACCGATGTTCGTGTTGTCTGTTTGAGCCTTTTAAATACGGACTGGTACATCAAGCAGATGCGAGACAGGCAGACACACGAATCGCTTCCGCTGCCTATTACATTTACCGACCAGGAGATCGAGCAGATTACATCTCAATTCGACCTTCATCAGCCGCGTAATATCAATATTCCGGTCGATAAAGAGTTGCTAAACAGTGTTTTTTCCGGAGAATCGATCGAACAGGCCGGCACCGATCTGTCACCGATGTTCCAAGATCAGATTGCCATGGCTGTCCCCTACTCCATTCCTGTGGAAGAGCTCGATGATGAGGTTTCCTGGTATCTGGAAGGCCGCTCAGCGGGACAGGACAGAGAAGGGAATGAGCGATTCTATTTGCAGGCCCAGGATATTGTTGCGCTTGAGCTGATCAGGGAAAATCAGTGGGTACGGCCCATATATTTCGCCAATACCGTAGCCGGCGATGGGCAGCTCGGGTTGCAGGATTATTTCCAGTTTGAAGGAAAAGCATTTCGTGTGGTTCCCAAAAAACGTACAGGCACCGGACAGTTTGGTTATATCGATCCGGAAGTTCACTCAGAACGTCTGGCCGGATTCCAGTTTAATAAATGGAATAGTCCCACAGTGTACTTCGATGAAAACATCCGGCGTATGCTCAGTAATTACCGCTACAGCTTTATGCAGCTCGCTGACACCTACATGCGTGAAGGAAACATCGAGCAGGCGGGTTACTGGCTGAAATACGGTGAGGATAAAATCCCGTTCAGAAAGATAGAGAACGACTGGATGATAGCCACCCTCTACTCCTACCGCTTTATGAGAGCCAATGAACCTGAGCGGTCAGCCAGTCTTTCTGAATTTATCGGGCAGCGGCTGCAGCACGAGCTTACGTACGATATGAAAGAAATTGAGAGTCTGGAGCGGGATATTAACCGGCTCGATGACAGGTCGCAAAATGCCCGTGCCAATGCGCGGATGGACCGGTATCAGTCTCTCAGAAATCAGATGCAGCAAAAATCACGGCAGCGTGACGAAATGATGCAGGATATTAACTTCAACATCAGCCTGCTGACGATTATTCAGCATAATCTGTTCGAGTCGGGCAGTGAGGAACTTGCTGAAGATTTATCGATGAATGTGAGCAGGCTTACCGACGGCCGCCTGAGTCTGCCGGACGGTGCTGAGGCCAGCCGGAACGAAGTGAGTCGATTTGGGCTGGGAATTTAATCTTACAAATCTGGGTGTTATATTCATATTCATATTCTAATTCAGAAAATATTTAAATAAACAGCTGCACAGTTTTTCAGCTGCTTAAACTTTTGCTACCATACGCATGATTCACAAATTTACCAGCGAAAATGTTGACGAAATTGCCAATGTTCTTGAAGTAAAACCCAAAACTATAGGCAGCGACTTGTTCAGGTACGAACTTGTTAACGATGAGGAGAGCCGAAAACTGGCGCTCGAAATTCATCTGGGGATCTCCATTGATAGCAAGAATATGAATATGGTTTCTGTGTACAGCGGAGGCACGTTCCTGCAGCTTCATAACTGCACAGCTTTTGTAGCCAGCAAAATGCTGAAGCAGGTAACATTTTTCGGAAAACAGGACGGCATCACGTCCGGCCTCATTGTTGAAGTAGGTGCCGGCTGCAGCCTTTATGCAAACGTGAGTGATGAAGTGCTAACCGGTGATTTTACAAAACTGCCTGAAGACCTGATGATGTGCGGTGTGGCTTTATCGCTTACTGAAACAGAAGGGTTTGATGACTTTACATTTGATGAAGATAATGTTTCCTGACCCCGATTCTTCCGACAAACTTCCAGAACTGGCCGTGTATAATCCATCAGGCCACTCTCTCCCATTTAGAAGCGAACTCATTCCAAAACTTCTTCACTTTATTGAGTCGGGTGAAAACGCTGCATTTTCAAGTTTAGAAATTGTTTTTGTCGATGAAGATGAAATCGTAAGAATCAATACCGAATATCTCGAAAGAGATTATGTAACGGATATCATCAGCTTCAGATATGACGAGGATGAATCTAACAGCGCTATTGAGGGAACCCTCTACTGCTGTGCCCCAAGGATTGAAGAACAGAGCAGAGAGCATAAAACGGAAAGTGAAGAGGAATTTCTAAGAGTAGTTGCACACGGCCTGCTGCATCTCACCGGCTACAACGACCAGACGGAACCGGACAAGAAAAAGATGACCGAACTTGAGGATAAATATCTCAAAGCCGTAATGAGCCGGGCGTGAGTTCTGCCGGTATTCCCGGTTTTCTCACCAATAAATTACTCCTTCAGCAAGTTTTTTTATTAAACGTAGCTGTGGGAGTAATTTCGCCGGTAAACACTCTGTTTTATTACTAACCCTTAAACGTTGATCCAACCTTCTGCACTACAATGGTTACAAAATTATCACCAAAATCTTTGTGAGAAATTCGGATTATACGCTTCTTATTGTAGAATCCTCAACACTGGCGCGGCAGCTTCAAAAACTTCTGCCTCAAAATATTTATGTAATTGCAACCGATGGATACCTTTGGACTCCCTCCTTCCGAAGCGACAAGTTACGACTCGGTAAAAAAGCAGCTCCTGAAAAGACAGATATTCGAAAAGAGTTGCTTGAAGAGTCAATGAAGGCTGTTCGTATCATCATTGCAACTGACAGCGATCCTGCCGGAGATTTTATCGCGTGGACACTATCCAAACATCTGAAACAGTCTGCGCTGCTCCGTGGCAATCTGCAGGCGATCAGCATAGATGCAGCAACACAGCTTATTCATAATACTGAAAGTATTGATGATTCAAATCTGTACAAAAGACTCGAAAACCGGTTTATTATCCGGGAGCTCTGGAGCAGGGAATATCCGGGGCTGGATATGACAACTGCAGGTGCCACCTCACTTTTTGGATCACCGGTAAAATTTCGCCATTTCAAATCCGAAAAAGGTGATATTTACAGAACGCTGAAACCGGTTTTATCAAAGTATGGAACGAGTATTGAACATTTTCAAAGGGTTGATGAGACCATATACGAAACGGTTTCTGCCCTGTCGACCTATTGTGTGCTGGAACAGATGTCATCGGCAGTAGATGTCCTGAACTTCAGCGATCTGCAGAACCGGCTCAACAAGCTTTTTGTAACGTCCCACCCACATACCGGCGAGGGCCTGATTACCTATCCAAGAACCGACGCCCGTTCGTTTTTTAAAAGAAGCTGGGACGATATCAGAAGTCAGTGGATACAAAGGGAGTCGCTCGGCAATTTTATTCCCCCGGCACTTCAGCACTGTGAACCGCAAGGCAGCGCACACGACTCCATCCGTCCAACAGACCTCAAAAACGATCCCGAGTATATTAGAAAACATATCCCGGAGGAGCTGGCTTCAATCTATTCAGTTATATATTCACAGACACTGCGCGCAATTTCTATGCCGATGCCGGCTCATTCAGCTTTGAAATCGAACACAATAGACGCTGTATTCGTATCATCCGTTGAAACAGAGCTAAACAGACTTCGTCTGCAACCTGTTTTAACGCTTTCGAGCTTTGGTCACCTGTTAAACGGACTGGGAGTAATTCGACCGTCGCGGTTCGGCAGCTACATAGACCAGGCCCGACAGGAAAACCTGATAGATATATCAGCTGATCAGACCGTACATCCGGGAAAAAGCCTGCTTGAACACATGCCCAACGCGGAAAAGTACAGCACTATTTTATACCGTTTAAAGGCGGAGGCTGATAAGCCGGATATGAAACCTGAAACCATTACTGAAATTTTAACGTCTTAAAGTGAGTTTGATTCGAACATATTGACTATAAAAATTCAATAATGAAACTCCAGCTCTTACTATTTAATAACAAACCATTTAAACCTTCTGTATGATCAAGGAAGAACCCCCGGAACCGAATCAACCTACATCTATTCGGGAAATCCTAAGCCGTTACTTTAGTTTTACTGAGGAGCCCATCCAGCATTCTGATCACCCCAAAAAACGTTCTACCCGAAAAAATGAAACCTCTACCCGTTTAAAGCTATTAATGCCGATTCCCTGGCTGCTTGGCCTTCTGTTTATTTTTTCCTTCTACTGGGATTTTAACGGCGTGCAACTTTCCGCGGGGGAATTTGATCTGAAATTTGATGGATTATTGCGAATTATCTCAATCAGCGGATTGATTGGATTTCTTACCAACAGGATTGCCATTACCATGCTGTTTCGTCCCATGAAAAAGCGTCCGTTGCTGGGACAGGGTTTGATTCCGGCACATAAAGAGAGAATCGCAAAACGTCTTGCCGTATCCGTCGCCGACGATCTGATTAATCCGAAACTTATTCAGAAAAAGATTGAACAGTCAGGGGCCATCAGCAAATATCGTAATAGAATGGTGGGCAGTATAAACGATGTAGTTCTTAAACCTGAATTCAGATCTGATTTGAAACGCTGGCTCTCATCTCGACTGCACGAAATGATCAATGACAAAAGTTTCAGGGAACGGCTCGCCACCGGCATTACGGATGAGGTAGAACAATCAGCTTCTGACAGTTCCATCGATAAAGCCGCATTGAAAGCCTATATGTTTTTCAGGGGTCGAAATATTCGCGACATCGTTGATGCGGCCCTCGTGAAGCTTCCCAGCAAAATTGAACAAGAATTCTCGGTAGTTGACAGATATCTCGACAGGCTGCCGGAGGTTTTGGACCAAAACATAGAGTCTATTGACCGATTTGCCGCTCAGCTTCTCGAACGATTGATCTATCAGCTAAATGTGGAAAAAATTGTTGAGGAAAATCTACGCAGCTTTGATGAGAATAAACTGGAGCAGATGATTAAAGGGGCATCCAACGAACAGCTCAACACCATTCAGTATCTTGGGGCTGTTTTGGGAACCATTGGAGGTTTTGTGATATGGGAACCCATTATCAGCCTTGTAATGATCGGCACTCTGTTTGGCACGCTCTACCTGATGGACCTGCTGCTGCAGTAATATCGAAGATTGGGAACTATGCTATATTGTGTGAGAAGCGCAGAGTTAACCAGATATTTTCTTCATTGAGTCCACGCCTGTAGATGGATTTAATCACCGAAAAAGCCGGGACATGCTCCAGGCCTTCATATGATTCGGAAAAGGTAATCCCATCTGATTACGGAATTTCATGCATGAAAAGATGTGTACACTCATTTGTGATGCAGAAAGCACACAAACTTCCTTTGAGTAGAGATCCTTTATAAACTCGGCATTTGGCAGATACCGTTGCGTGAAATTCTATTTATAAACCGGAGTTCGGATCAAAATCCTTAATAAATAATCAAGAAGAAGTCTCACCTAACAAGGGGCTCATCTTTTGAACACGCAGCGCAAGCGCAGTGAAATTTAGAGGCTGTACATTGGTTTTACCATATTTTTATGAGCATCTCTCTTTTTTAAGGGGGGCTTTTACAATTATGATTTAACAATCGAACTCAGGTTTTAATTACACGCAATGAGCATTAATGAAATAATTTAGATATATGATATTATTTTATTAAATATAAGTATTCGCAAATAAAAAAAATGGAGATCACATGGTAGCACGAATACTAAAACTCACCCTGGCCGCTGTTCTACTCCCTATTCTTCTGTATTCGCAATCAAAACAAGGTGTCTATTTAAAAATTGACTACTTAGTAGTTGACCACGCTCAGTTAACTGAGTTCAATGACCGCATTGTGCCGCAGCTGAAGGATCACAAAAATGAGCGTCACTCGTCAGGAGATATTGAATCCTGGATAGCCTACCGTGTTGTCTACTCTGGAAGCGGTTCCATGGATTATAATTATGTAAGTATTACAGCCGCATCGTCCATAGATGCCTTTGATGAGCCGAATAATCATGAACCCGACCAGATATTGAAATTTTCTGAACGCGATATGTACAAGCTTGCCGGTTCCGAGCTTTGGAGAGTTCGTAACAGTGTTGTTCATGACATGACCCAGGAACCCAGTAACTTTCTGATGATGGATTATATGGCGGTTCGGCTCGGGCGTGAGCTGGAATATCAAATGCTTGAAGATGAAGTTGCCAAACCGCTTCATAAACAGCGAATGGAACGTGGAAATATGCAGGGGTGGGAAATGTACCAGTTAATTACCCCCGGAGGTATAAATTATGGCTATAACTTTGCCACAGGTAACTATTTTTCAGACCTAAAACATGTTGAATTTGGATTTAATGAAGAACTGATTCGTTCTCAAAATCCTGACGTGAATTTGATGGAGTTTTTTGAACACGTATGGTCCACACGCGACCTGGTTAGAAGTGAAATTTGGCAACGTATCGGTTATGTTGCGGCCCATGAAGGAAGTTAGACGGAGTGATTTAAAAATTCCTTGTAAATAATCCGGTTTAGATCGGTTTAACGGGCAAATTCATGTCCGTAGAGTTGCTGTGTAATGCAGTGTATGCTTCCCTGTCCCCAAACAAGATCACTACAAGGTATTCCTTCAATTACCCTGCCGGGAAATAAATTTGAAAAAAGGTCGAGCAGGCTCTGATCTGTAGCTTCATCATATAGTGGCAACACAACCACCCCGTTTGCAATGTAAAAATTGGCGTAACTCGATGGAACATGATCTGAACCGTCTACAGTGGGAGATTCTACGATTGTATCAGGTAGCGGAACCTGAATAATATGAAGCGGATTTCCGGTCTGGTCCGTGCTGCTTTGTAAAGTCTCCAGATTTTCCTGTAAAGCCTCATAGTTGGGGTCCGTTTCATCAGAAGTAACAGTTGTAATGACTGTATTTTTGTTTACAAACCGGGTTAGATCGTCAATATGGCCGTCTGTATCATCCCCTTGCAGCCCCCGGTTGAGCCATATTACTTTTTCAGCACCCAAGAATTTTTCCAGCATATTCTCAATTCCATCCCTGGACATAGTTGGGTTCCGGTTCGGATTTAAAAGCACCGACTCAGTCGTCAAAAACAGACCCTCACCGTTTGTCTCTATCGATCCTCCCTCAAGCACCATTCCTGTTTTATAACAAGGCGCAGAGGACAGCTCAGATATTGTTTCAGGCAACCTGTTATCATCACTCCATGGCGGATATTTACCTCCCCATGAATTGAACTCCCAATCCGTAATTTTGAACCGCCCGTCGTTCAGATCCTTTACATAAATAGGCCCGCTGTCTCTCGCCCACATATCGTTCACAGGCGCTTCAATTATTTTCAAAGTGTGGGGCAATGATTTGGTGTTCCCCAGTTTGTTCATAGCACGTTTCCGTACAGTTTCATCATTAACGAACAAGAGCACCGGCTCATAATTCAGCAACGTTCGAACGATGGTAGAATAAACTTTTTCAACGTTATCGAGTCGATCGCCGGGCCATGTATTTCGGTTGTGTGGCCAGATCAACATGGTGCCGGAGTGATCAGACCACTCAGCGGGCATTCGGAAACGTGGCTCATCTCCGTTTAAATTTTGGGTATTATTCATACAGCTGATGACATATAAAAATCTGATGTGATATTCTATAAATGAAAGGTAGCAAAATTATTTTTTGAACTCACAAACTTTAGCTCTTGGAGTAAGTTAATGACAGAAATAGCCGGGCTAAACCCTTCAAATTTTCATCAAAGGATGTACCTGACTCCGCCAGTCACAGCAAATTGATTAAAACCAAGCAGTGTCAGTTTAGGCTCTCCGAATATAGAAAGGTTACCGACTCGAAAATCAATACCACCGCCGATATTCAGGCCAACTTTTTGTGTATCCGGATCACCTTCTCGCTCAAGCCACCTGTCATTGCTGCCGGATGTATTTGATATATTTATGCCACCCAATCCATACATAGTTAATCTGTTCCTGTTGCGCAGAAAATAGTGCACATTAAAGTTTAGTTCATTCGCATTAAGTTCACGTTCTCCGATAAAATAATAAGTGAAATCTGCGCCACCTCTGAATTCCTCAGTTACCGTGAAGAAAATCTGACCGTTTATCCCAGTTTCAGTATTTTCCAGTAGTCCTGTACTGCTGCCGCGAATAAATCCGGCACCAAACGTGATATCACCCGGATTTGTAACAAGCATTGAGTCTCCTAAGTCCTGCGCATCAGCACTCTCATTAATTGAAAAAAGAATAAATAAAGCAAACAATGCAGATATGGTAAATGCAATTAATTTTTTCATGGCGTAGGGATTAATTATGGTTATTAAAACTATTTAATAATGCATTATTATAGATGAGAAAAAGTTGTGATAATTTATCTATCACTACAAATTATTCTCAAGCTAAAAACATACTTTTTATACAACAATTGTATTCATAATAAAGTTTCTAAACTCATGTAATAGTAATAATTACAGATATAAGGCCCTTCAAAAAAATAGATAAAGCAAATCGATTTCCTGTGCAGAATATGGTTTAGATACAGAAAGAAGTTTGCTAATCAGATTCCAGAATGGTGCGATACAAAAGTCCTTCCCAAGGGCATTTGTGAGGCAGCACATCTAGTGTTGAGATAGAAAAAACTGTAAAATGTGAGGGCGAAAAAATGATTTTTACCATCAAATTTGTCTTGCCTGACACGGGGCTTCAGTTTGCATGATGGTGCCCCTTTTAACTTTTCCCAGTTTTGAAGAATACTCTTGATCGCTATCCATATATCAATAATACGTAACTATTGTTTAGACTTGACCATTTCGGAAAACCTCTATACTAAAACAACGGTTCGTGTCTTGATCTTTCAATTGAAGTTAGTAACAAGTGAATTCGTACGATCATTTGAGCGCAATCAGATATAAATAAAAAAGCACGGATCCCCCCCATGCTAAAAGCTCGGGGTGATACGTGCCATTTGAATCTGATTAATGCTGTTTTAAAGTCAACCACTCCCCGAATTCTAATCTGTAATTCATCTTATCAAATGAATCCGGGATTTACAGGGTCTTATTTACTTCACAATCATCATTTTGCGTGATAAACTCATGCCGTTATTCAGCGTAAGCCGGTAGATGTACATTCCACTCGACAGACTTGAAGCATCAAATGCCAGAGTGTGTGCACCCCGCGAGAATGATTGGTTGTTAGCGATTGAAGCCACTTCACGCCCCATTACGTCATAAACTTTCAGCGACACGTCCGCACGCTCCGGCACGTTAAATGAGATGTTTGTGGTTGGATTGAACGGGTTCGGATAGTTTTGTTTGAGTTCAAACATTTCAGGTGATTCTGAAATATAATCATCTTCTGTACTCACCAGGCTTCGGCTGAAATCAAACCGTGTCCATACCGGTGCGTGGTCGGATGTAGTGGAGATAAAACTCCCGATGTAATTGGGATTTTCGACCCGCTGTGCACCATCTATATGATCTTCGATCAGGTCGTTAGTAACGGTGATGTGATCAATCATACTTCTGAATCGACCTGCTATGTAAGATGCAAAACCACGTTCTTCCAGATCGTACGTTATGGTGTAGTAATTCCCGTCATCAACAAAGTTGCTGTAGGGAGATTCTTGGTCATCGAACGTCGCGGTGATCAGACGGTCATTATAATCACCAATAAAGATAACGTTATCGTCTGTTCTGAAACTGTCGAGATACTCTTTCATGCGTAAAGAGGCCATCACACGTCGGTTGTATGAATCTTCATCGGATATCGCCTTTGCATGTGTGTTGTATGACCTGATTCGACGGGTAACATCATTGACGGTTGCATCAAATTCAAACCAGAGCGGCAGCCTGAAAGCCCAGTCGAACGGATCCTGATTCGTCATGTGCGGACCACTGTTGATTTTCTGAATCACGTCCGTTTTATAGATGTACGCCATTTTTTGGTTTTGTGTAATGTAGTCCGCCCAAAATCCATCATACCCTTCGAGACTGTCAACCAGTGCAAAAAACCGTTGTTCATTAGCGATCTCCTGAAGCGCATACAGATCGGCATCAATCGTGCGAATCACTTCAATTACATTATTCATCTGCAAATCCAGATCATCCGGACCATTTCCGGAGTGCCCAAACCATTCAATATTCCAGGTAACTACATCAAAAGTTTGATTTTTAGGAATGTCTTCACCGGGATACGTGAACGGTTCTATATTAAGATCATCCGTATCTCGGGGAATGATTTGATTCGTTCCGTTAAAATGTCCGGCAACACCAACGGCATCTAAAGGCTGCTGAGGTACTTGAGAGCCCGGTACATTGGTTTGTTGATCTACACGAAACTGTCCTTCACCGGTTTGATCGGTTATCGTATAGTTTTGTCCCCCTTGAAAAGCCCCTGAATGATCGATTTCAAAATTGTTAATTCGAATCAGCCGGCCTTCATACTCTCCTGAATTAAGTTGTGCAACAGAGATATCCAACGGTAAAACTTCACGGTTTCCTTCAGGATAAATTTCATACTGAATCGCATCCTGAGATCCTACAATCTGTAATAACTCATTAAACTCGCCCAATTCGCCTGTTAAAACCAGAGAGTCACCCCTGGCAACCTCCAGGTTAAATCCATTATTACGCATCAAAGATCCGTTGTACCAGGCAATGCCTCCAGATTCATCCTGGAAGTAAACAGGGCCGCTAAATTCATCTGTAACCGTCAACCAGCCGGTAACCGTTACGACCGTACCGATTGGTAAATTTCTTGCCTCGGAAATAGGAATTATATCATCCGTAGAGAGCGCTTCACCTCTAAATGTAAGTGTAAATTCAGGTTGATCCGGATCGTTGGAAGAAATAGTTAAAACATCATTAAACAGTTCCGGAGAAGGTGGAGAGAATGTAACAGACAGCAGTTGGTTTTGTCCTGTTTCAATGGCTTGATCTGTATTTATTTCAGCAGAAAAAGCTGTTCCGTTTTGGAAAGTTACATTCGAAATCTCAAGATCAGGTTCCCCATTATTGCGGACTTGCAGATCGATGGTTCTGCTTGCACCTACACTTATGATAGGAAAAGAGAGTTCAGAGCCTTCTTCTACTGTATCGTTTCCTCGACGAATAGAAATGGAAGGATTTTCAGAAATTTCAACAAACGGCTCAAGTAGAACATCATCGATGTTTATTCTTCCACCCGCAATCTTGTCAATTCTGAATCTTACAGAACCATTTTCATTTACTTGATACGTGTACTGTTCGAGAGTGTCAGTTAGTTCAATATCATCTTCAACAATATTCCAGGTACTGCCAGAATCCGTTGAAAGATATAGTTCCAATACACCTCCAACATCGTTAGCAAATCCAGAATTTGATGCATAGAAAGAAAATTCTGATACACCGTTTGAGAAATCGAAACCCATACCAATACCACCATTTCTGACGCGCACGGATTGATTACCATTTTTAAAATCACGCGCATCTGACCCAATAAGCGCATCATTGAAATTCCAATTTCCAGTTGGAAGAGTAACCTGCCCCGTCGTATAACCTGGGGTCGATCCTTCCTCAAAATCTTCAAACAGCTGTCCAAAGGCGAGTGATGTGAGCGTGAAACTAAATATCGTGAGTAGTAGTAATCGTTTTATCATATTATGAGCTAATTTTTTTAAATCGTGTGCGGCATTTTGGTCACCGAGTGATGTTTTCACTTGCGCATCGTTTTTATCGAAGAAGATAAACATACGGAATTATAAATTAAATGGTGTGACTACTGTGCTGACAGACTGTTCATAATTACCAAAACTTCTCTTTTTCTTTTAGCCGTTGAGGGGATATATTCCACGCATAAATCGATCAGATGCCTGAATAAATATTTATGATAAATGAGCCATGGTTTGTGCCCGCCAACGTGGGTTGGATTGAAGTAGTGTGCGGCGGCATGTTCAGCGGTAAGACCGAAGAGCTTATCCGGAGGGCAAAACGCGCGCAGATTGCCGGACAAAACGTAGTTATCGTGAAACCCGCTGTGGATAATCGTTACAGCGAAACAGATATCGTATCCCACAATGAATCCGCCCTGCCCGGTATTCAAGTAGACACGGCCGACCAGATCATCCTGCTTACCTCGTCTGCAAAGGTAGTTTGTATAGACGAGGCCCAGTTTTTTGACGACCGCATTGTAGAGGTGGTCAATACGCTTGCCAACGACGGTAAACGGGTGATTATAGCCGGTCTCGATATGGATTTTGAAGGCAGGCCTTTCGAACCGATGCCCCAGCTTCTGGCTATCGCTGAATACGTGACAAAACTACACGCTATCTGCGCAGAAAGCGGTGTTATGGCCAATTACTCTCAGCGGATTATTGAGAGCGATAAAAAGGTTCTCGTTGGTGAAAAAGATGCGTACGAGCCCCGCGCGCGTCACTGTTTCCGACCGCCGGCTGATAAAAAACGCGGCACTCCCCTCCCTCCGCTCAAAACTGCCGACTCAAACAAAAACTCAGAACAGGATTAATATTATGGACATTATTCACGGCATTTTTGGAATGCTTGGTCTCATCGGGATTGCTTGGTTGTTCAGCAATAACAAACGAAACGTAAATTGGAATCTCGTTTCACGCGGTGTAGCTCTCCAGGTAGGCCTTGGTATTTTTATCATTAAAGGCAGCGAAATGGGTGCGTTTTTCGCTCCCCTTGGATGGCCAAAATGGATTTTCAGTCAAATAAGCTCCTTCTTCGTCCTCCTTTTGGGATACACCACTGAGGGCGCACGGTTTATATTTGGAGATCTTGCGCTTAGTCCGGGTATGGAAGGCAGCATGGGGCCCTTCTTTGCATTTCAGGTCTTGCCAACCATTGTCTTTTTTGCCTCCATCACAACCATTTTGTACCACTACGGGATTCTTCAAAAAATTGTAGCGGTAATGGCAAAAGGGATGCGCAAACTCATGGGGGTTTCCGGTGCCGAATCACTCTCCGTTACAGGTAATATATTTGTTGGTCAAACGGAATCACCACTGCTGATTAAACCTTTTATTGAAGGGATGACACGGTCTGAACTTCTGGCGGTAATGACGGGCGGTATGGCCACTATTGCAGGCGGTATTATGGCGGTTTACATTCAGATGCTGGGAGACACGTATGCAGCAGTGAATGAGGTTAGCATTGAATATGCCCGACAGATGTTTGCTGAACAACTTTTAGGCGCCAGTATTATGGCGGCTCCCGGTGCATTAGTGATCGCTAAGATTTTCTACCCGGAAGATAAAACTCCTGAAACCATGGGTGATATTGAAGCAAACATAGAACAGCAGGATGAAAATGGTATCGATGCAGCCGCCTCTGGCGCCACTGAGGGCCTGAAACTTGCTCTCAACGTTGGGGCAATGCTGCTGGCGTTTATTGCCATTATTGCCATGATCAATTCATTCCTGGACTGGTTTGGTGAAGTCACACTTCTGACATCCATTATTCCAGGTAATGAATTTACTCTTGAAACGATTTTGGGGTGGATCTTTGCTCCCATCGCTCTGCTGATTGGAATTCCGCTGGAAGATGTGCTGGCCACCGGAAGCCTGATGGGGATCAAAATTGTGTCCACTGAGTTTATAGCCTATCTTGGACTGCTTGAACTGATGGAGCAGGGAGCTATTGCGCCTAAAACCATCGCAATGGCAACATTTGCACTTTGTGGTTTTGCTAATTTCGCATCGATCGCCATCCAGATTGGAGGAATCGGCGGGCTGGCCCCCGGCAGAAAAGCAGAACTGGCAGAATTTGGAATTAAAGCCGTTATAGCCGGTTCTATAGTAAATTTAATGAATGCTTCAATCGCCGGTATTTTGTTCTGATCTGTAATTCAAAAATATTACGCAGGAATGTATGTTATTCTATACGACCATAATCAAATGCACATTCCTGCGTTTATCAGGCTAACTGAATACGTCGATAACCATACAAACAGTTCACAAACGGTTCAGCATAGCCACTACTAAATTCCAGAATCAACCTTAACTTAACGTTTCGTACCCTATTAAAATGTACCGAACATTTATTTATCTATCTACAGCCGCATTTTTACTACTATATGTAGGTTGTTCATCATTCTCTTCAACCCAGTCAAGCAGTCAACAGCCAAATCCTGAACATGTTGTTGCCACAATCGGCAACAATCCTGTTATGGTGGATGATCTTGTAAATTACTACGAAAGGAACAGTCTCGAAGAAAGCTACACGGAAGAAGACCTTCGGGAATTCCTGCCTTTTTATGTAGACTACAAGTTAAAACTCGCCTATGGCCGGGACAAAGGCATGATGGACGATCCTGACATTCTATCGGAGTATGAAAATTACTCCAAACAAGCCGCTTTCTCCTATTGGCTTGAGAACGATATAAAAAAGCAGCTTATTGAAGATTTTTTGTACAGGAACCGTTACGAAATGAAGTCGCAACACGTTCTCATTCAGCTTGATGAGCGGAGCCCCGCACAGGAAGAAGAGCGCGTGCTCGCACAAATTGAAGAGGCGCGTGAAAAATTTATTTCTGGTGAAATGACCATGAAAGAGCTGGATGAAACGTATTCAAGCCGCGTGCAGGGGCGCTCCGTTGGTGGCGAATTACCCTGGTTCTCTGCCGGAACCACCGTAAAACCGTTTGAAGATGCTCTCTACTCACTTGAACCCGGCGAAATTTCAGAGCCGGTACGAACCCAGTTTGGATATCACCTGATCTACCTGACAGAGAAGCGCGACCGAATTCCAAACCGGCTCACCAGCCACATATTTTTCAGGGAATCAAGGGGTGACAATTCACCGGAACAGCTATCACAGCAGGCGTACGAGGCTCTTGAGGACGGCCGTCCCTGGGACGAAGTTGTGAGAGAATTTAGTCAGGATGGAGCATCCGCAACTAGTGGTGGCGATATCGGGTGGATCGGTCACGGCAGGCAGTTTACAGCTGAGTTTATTGAAGAAGTCATGGCAGTGGATCTATCTCTTCCCTACTCCTCACCGCTGCAAACCAACTACGGATATCATATCTTAAAAATCGATTCTGTTCGCACGTACAGAGATGAAGATCACCGAAGAGCTGAACTCACAGAACAGTTTAATGACCTTCCCCAAAATGCACCTTCCCGTCAACAGGTTTTTGAGCGTCTCGCCGAAATCGGGGATTTTAAAATAAACTCTGAAACCACCGCTAAGCTTGACCCGCTCTTTGCGTCTGCCGACACATCGCTGGTAACAGATATGACTGTTGAAGAAACCCTCGCTTCAGAGGTTTTGATAACATTCGATAATCACAGCTACACCGTTGATGATTTCTTTAGCTGGCTGAACGATACAAATGATGAGCGGCGGGCGAACAATTATTCAAGTATGTGGCTAGATCTTTATGAAGAGTATATTCTGGACTCGCATGTTATTGAAATGACGCGCAATGAATTTGACACATTTGACAGGGAAATTGAAGGATTTTTAAATGGCCTGGTTGTGTTTCAGATCAGTGATGAAAATATATGGAGCCCAGAAACGGCCGATTCAACCGCCCTAAAAGAGTATTATGAAGAGCACAGGGAGAGCTATAAATTTGGCGAAAGATACGACTATACTCTCCTCGGTTCACGATCCGACAGCACACTGAACAGTGCATTAAACAGGCTGCATTCTGGTGAAAACCCAACCGATTTTGCTGAAGATTTCGAAGGGCTTATTGTTTTTCGTGACTCAGTTGCAACTCCGCCTGAAAAGATTATGTCTGCTCTTACAGAACTTGATCAGGGTCAGATATCTGAAGCATTTACTTATAGAAACCGAACATCACACGTTATTCTAAATCAAGTTTTGGAACCTCGTGAAATGACCTTTGATGAAGCCTTTCATCGGGTGAGCAGCGACTATCAGCCTATTCGCGAGGAGTTATTTATGAACAGGCTCCGCACTGAATTTAATGTTCAAACCTATCCTGAGCGGATTCGCATTAACTAAACCTTTATGAAATACAGATATGCCCTGATTGCCGCTTTATTTGTTTGGTTTTTTACAGGCTGCAGTGAACTCATTGACAGCGACAACTCTGTTGTAATTGCATCGGTTGGAAATGAACAACTCACAATTGAAGGAGCTCTTGATCAGATTCCGGCAATAGCTCTCCGCCAGGACACAATGCAGGCTATATCTTCTTTTAAAAGCCAGTGGATCAATTCAAGAATTTCTGAAAAAGAGGCGCGCAGACTTCAGCTTCAAAACAGCAATGAGTTCAGGGAACGAGTTCAGCGCATGGAGCGCCAGGTGCTCGAAGAGATGCTCAAAGAGTTTGTGCTTGGTGAACATGAGGATGAGTTACAGGTTACAAGAGAGGAAGCTCAGGATTACTTTCAGGCCAACAGAGAAAAATTTGTACTTGATGAACGATATGTGCGCTTTCGCCATATTACTACAAACACCCGTACGGGGATCGATAATGCACGCAGAGATCTTATGAGGGGCGTTGACTGGGAAGATGTGGCACAGACTTACAGCGTTAATCCGGAACTTCAAGTTAGAGAGTCAACACAGTTTTGGCCTTATTCTATGGCCGTTGCTGATATACCGCTGTTAAATCGTTATCTTGGCGTGATTGGTCTTTCTGAAATTTCGCCGGTCCATCGCTCTCAGGGTCAATATCACTTTGTACAGCTTCGGGAAGTGCGAAATGAAGGCGACCACCCGGACTTTGAGTGGCTGATCCCACAAATTCAACAGTGGCTAAAACTTGAAAAATCGCAAAGAATAACAAACGCTTTTAAACGTAATCTTTACCTGCAGGCTGAATCGAACCACGAAGTCGAACGCCTCAGTGATGAGGATACCCGCTCAGCACTATCGGAATACGTCTCAAATTAAGAATCCAATAAATCCCATGAACATATTTAGAACTACATTGCTGCTGATCTTAGCAGGCACAATCTCTGCCGGCAGCCTGTTTGCCCAACAAAAACAAGTGGCAGACAAAATCGTTGCTATCGTGAACGACCGTATCATACTAAAGTCTGATGTGGATAATGAAGTCCGCCAGTATTTACAGCAGGCAGAACTCGATAACCAGCAAGTCTCCTTTTCAGAGGATTTATGGTATTCAGCTCTCGAATCGATAGTTGATAACCATGTAATGCTGGAGAAAGCGGAAATGGATTCTGTGGTGGTTTCAGATGAAATGGTGAACCGCGCAATGGACGAACGAATCCGTGGAATGGTGCGACAGGCCGGAAGTGAAGAAGCGCTCGAAAGAGCCCTCGGAAACAGTATCGTTCAAATCCGGGCGGAGTTTCGCGAGACCTTTCGCGAGCAGATGGTTACGCAGCAGCTACAGCAAAGAAGAATGGAGCGTGTAGAGATAACGCGCCCGGAGGTAAGAGAGTTTTTCAATGAAATTCCGACCGATCAGCTCCCCACCATACCCGAGCAGGTTGAAGTTTCACAAATTGTAGTTTCGCCACCTGAGCTTGATGATGCACGAAATATCGCACTTCAAAGGGCTCAAACCATTCGCGATTCTGTAGTTAATATGGGAATGGACTTTGAAGAGATGGCGCGCAAACACAGTGCGGGCCCCTCTGCTCCCCGTGGCGGCCTTTTGCCCATGATGCCGTTAGGCGACCTCGTAGCAAACTACTCTGCAGCGGCAGCAGCACTGGATCCCGGCGAGATATCAGAAGTTGTGCGTACCGATTTTGGATATCACATCATTCGTCTGAACCAGCGCCAGGGTGATAGTATTGAAACCAATCACATTCTCATCGAAATTGATGAAGAGAGTGTTGATGATGACTTTGCTAAAAACAAACTGGAGATGCTTCGCGATAGTGTTTTAAATCATAATAAACGATTCAGAGATCTTGCAAGAGTGCATTCAGAAGATGAAGCTACAAAGCCAAGCGGTGGACGAATTATAAACAGAGAAACAGGTGAACGGAGGCTAACCATTGGTCAGCTTGAGCCTTCTCTGTACAGAATTGTGCTGTTACTGGATGAAGAGGGTGAAATTTCAGAACCACGCCCCTTTACAATGCCAGGCAGCAATAAACGAGCTTATCGGATTGTAAGACTCGACCGTCATATACCGGAACATCTGGCAAACCTGGAGGATGATTACGATCAAATTAAAGGAATCGCCCTGCAGCGGAAACAGATGAGAGTGCTTAGTGAATGGCTCGAGGATATTCGTGAAGATGTTTACGTAGAGTATAAAATAGAAATGCCGAGTGATGTAGAACAGGATTTGGATATGATGCTTGAAGACCCGACACCCGTGGGGGCTGAATGAGCGGTACTATTCCGAAAGACCCCAAAGAAGCAGCCGCATTTTTCGAGCAGTCTTTTAAACAGATCCGATCAGAAATTTCCAAAACTGTCGTTGGGCAGCACGAAGTTGTTGAACAACTGTTAATTGCCCTCTTTTCGCGCGGACACTGCGTGCTTATAGGAGTTCCGGGTCTTGCAAAGACTCTTTTGATTCAGACTGTTGCTCAAACGATGAATCTTTCTTTTAACAGGGTGCAGTTTACACCTGATTTGATGCCGGGTGACATTACCGGAACTGAGGTGATTGAGGATAATAAGCAGACGGGCGAAAAATCGTTTCGATTCATTAAAGGGCCAATATTTGCCAATATCGTACTTGCAGATGAGATCAACCGTACTCCGCCTAAAACTCAGGCAGCGCTGCTTGAAGGCATGCAGGAAGCCACCATTACCGCTTCCGGTAACCGATACGACTTAGACCTACCCTTCTTCGTTTTAGCCACACAAAATCCTATCGAACAGGAAGGAACATACCCTCTTCCCGAGGCTCAGCTGGATCGCTTTATGTTTAATATCTGGCTTGAATATCCATCCTTTGAAGAGGAGATTCAAATCGTGTCTCAAACGACTTCGCCCCGCAATACATCTATTGATTCCATTCTTGAAAAAGACCAGATTTTGAATCTTCAGAATCTTGTTCGTGAAGTACCGGTTCCGGATCACGTATTAAATCAGGCGGTAAAACTAATCACTATGACGCGTCCGGGCACAGGGAACTCATCCAAGTTTGTAAATCAATATCTTGGTTGGGGTGCCGGGCCAAGAGCTTCACAATATATTATCCTGGGTGCAAAAACCAGGGCACTCTCCCGCGGCAGATACAATGTAGAAATTGAAGATCTTCATGCGCTTGCCGTTCCGGTTTTACGTCATCGCATTGTAACCAACTACGCAGCTGAAGCTGAAGGGATTTCAACAGTTGATGTCATTAATAAACTGCTTGAATCACTTTAAATACGGAGTTCCGGTATGACAACCGTTCTTTTCCAGGGTTTAAACCCGATCATGCCTGCCCTTGTGTGGCTGGCTGCACTGCTGCTATGTATAGCGGTTGCATGGTGGAGCTACTCCTATCTTGATTCAGTTACCCCCTGGAAAAAATGGTCTCTCGTTGGGCTCCGTGCCGCTACATTTCTTATCCTGTCACTGCTTCTGCTCAACCCATTCTTTGTGGATCAGTCGATTGAACAGACCGATCCACGAATACATATTTACTTAGACAACAGCCAGAGCGTTACCGTTGAACGTGGTGAGTACGACGGAATGAACAGCTACGATGATGTTCTTGATCAGATTACGTCACAAATTGATGGACGCTTTGATACCCGCTTTTTTCTTTTTGATGCTACCGTTAGGGAAGGCAGAGAAATTACCGCTGAAGGTGCCGTAACAAATCTTCAGGCAGTGGTTGATCACCAGCTTGAACAACAGCAAAACATTGCGGCTTCTCTTCTCTTGAGCGATGGTATTTATACTCAGGGGCGGAATCCGATATTCTCCGCACAGAATCTTTTAATACCATTTTTTACTGTTCCTGTAGGTGATACAACGAAGGTGCAGGATGTCTTAATTGCCGATATTGAGTACAGCTCCGTTTCATATTCAAACACCGAGCAGCAATTCCGAGTGCAGGTGCAGCAGGAAGGGTTTGAAGATGAAACCGCCACGGTTCAGTTTCTAAAAGAGGGTGAAATCATCAGTTCTGAAGAAATTCTGTTCCCCGAATCAGAATCCAGTCATGCCATTCTTTTTTCGGACCGCCATGTTGAAGATGGATTTTTCGATTATCAAATCAACATACCCGGTTTGGATGGCGAGTTTACGCTTCAAAATAACAGGGAGCAGTTTACGGTTGAGGTATTAGATGAAAAGACCCGTATCGTATCGCTCGCATTCGAGATTCACCCCGATGTCGGCTCTGTACGAAGACTCATTGGAACAGACTCTCAGAATGAGCTGATATCTGCCACCAGGCTTGCCGGCGGATCCATCACAGGAGAAGACCCAACAGAACTCGACACTTCCCCTGATCTGATTATTCTCCACGGACTGCCAAATGTAAATGACCCGCTCCTTCGGTGGGTTGAAGAACAGAGTGATGTACCTGTTGTCTATTTCCTTCTGCCCTCCTCTCAACAGCGCCATGTCGAATTAAATAGTGCAAATTTCTTAACTCATTCTGTTACAAATGCTCGTCAGTCTCTTTTAGATATACATCTGAATCAGGAGTACGATCCCTATAGTCACCCGCTGCTGGAATTTCCTGCCCTTGATTATAGGCGATTTCCAATATTGAAAACATTTCGTTCTGAGTTCCGGGTTTCTCCCCTCGCAGAGACGCTTTTTAGCGCCGAGTTTCAAAGAGAAGAAATGAATATCCCTATTGTTATAACCGAATCAGCCGGTTCGAGAAGACTTGCAGGCATTAACGCGTTTGGCTGGCATCGCTTCGAAACAACGGCAAATGAAGCTGTTTCTGACTTTTTTAAACAGTTTTTCACAGATATTCTATCATGGACCGCTACATCACCCGATCACAGAAATCTAAGCATCGACCCGGTAAAAGCATCCTTTACGGAAACAGAAGAGATTGAAATCAGGGCTGAACTGGTGAATGAACGACAGGAACCTGAACCTGACGCAACAATTGAACTGCAAATCCGGTCTGTTCAAAACAGTGAGACACGTAGTTTTCTTATGAGGCACACCGGAAGCGGCAATTACCGGTTAAATGCTGGAAATCTGCCTGAAGGTTCTTATATCATTGAAGGTATCGCGGAAAAAGGAGATCGTCAGATTGGCGAAGATCAGGCCAGGTTTGATGTCAGTCAATCGATGATTGAGTTTGTTAACACTCGTCGCGATGACAATCTGCTTCGCCAGCTCTCTATTCGGTCTGGCGGGGAATTTCTGGCTGATTACTCGCTGGATCCCATGTTTGACTATTTAAGTGAAAACGATCTGGATCAGCCTGTTGAGACGATATCGGAAGAGACACGGTATTTGAGTAACCATCCAATTTGGTTTATTTTTGTGATACTTCTGCTTACCGGCGAGTGGATTTTAAGGCGCTCTATATCACTTCCCTGAGAAACAGTCTGCTTTTAGAAATAGCATCTTTTCGTTTGTATTGAAATGTGTCGTCACGGACCGTGATCCGCGATCTCCCGTCTTCGAATAAAACAACATTTACCGTACCCAATTGGCTAAGCTAACATGTTAATCTAAAATGAGGGATTCGCATCCCCACAGTTTTTTTGAAAGGGTTCGACTTGACTGGTGGAGTCTGGTATCTGATTCCGTGAACCATCATCGGATAATACTCACTTACCTTTACAACATCTGTCCCGATGGTTTGAGAACCTCGCTCAACTCAATCCTCCGGTTAAAACCGGAGGCTATAAAATCTGCCGTCCCGTCCGGAACTATTCAATTCAAAGTTCACCGTTCGGGAGAGATATTTCCAAAAGGTATCAGTTTGTTGTAAATATTCTCTTCATAGAAATTACAATTGATATCACATTATACACCGTTGTCTGCCCGATATGTAAAGTGGGCTGTTCAATAAATTAGCAGACGTGCTGGGTTATCATCCCCCTTAATCCCTCTTTTTTGGCCAGGATATCCCTTGCGGGGTGAAGGGCTCTTACTACTATACTTGTTTTATCGGATCGAGATCAATAATTAAACCTCTGGCGGGTATATGCTTTTACGTTTTCACCATCCTGGCGGGCCGGTCGAAATCGCCACTGCAGTGCAGCCCGGAGTACTGCATCCATCAGCCCGTGTTCAATAAACGGCAGCACCTCATACTCATCGCCGTTCGAGTATTTGCGAATTTCAACGATTGCTGCTTCCTCAACCGTGCCGTTTTCATCAACCAGGAAGTTTACAATCATCTCAATATTTCCCCTAAGTTCACTGGGAACTCCCTCTGGTGTACTTGCCTCAACAATACGCACCACGGTTGGCGGAATTTGAGGATTTGAAACAATACTGCTCTCTTCACCATCCATTGCTGTTCCTGTACCGGGATCCAGGTCAGGCAGGTCCGGCACGTCGAGATCGATATCTATTTCAATCTCAATTTCTATAATTTCGTCAGAAGGAACCGGTTGCGGAACTTGTGGCCTTGGAGGCGGCGGCGGAGATGACCGTTGCTGGGTAATCTGAATTTCATCAATCAGAACCTGCTCCCGGGGCGAATCAACATAAAACACTTCGGGCTCGTAGACTGTTTCAGGCCAGAATTTAATCAGTAATAGTAACAGGATCTGAACGGTGAGAACAGCCGTTAAGAAGCGCAAAACGTACCCTGATTCTGATATTCGATTATTCTTGAAAAAGTATGACAACTCTAAATTTTCTTAATTGAAATGAGATAACGGTTAACAATGTCTATTTTTTTCTATTCATTAAAGATACTGAACTTCCACCTGAATATTTGCGAGTAAGTGAGCAAATGCTACTTAATCCGGGGTATTTAAAAGGGAGTTAAGAAGGCATTTAATATCTTTTATGAATAAATGAGGGAGAGTACAAACGATATGAATTAAAACATATGAACCTGCAAATATGCGTTAGCTAAACAGAAAAGAATTTTTAATTATGGTCTGAGTTATTCACGCCTGAAACAGAAAATAAACAGACTCAGATAGATGCACGGACAAAACCGTTGTTATTTTCCAGCCTATTTCTTGCTTCGCGAGCGGTACTGTTCGTTAAGATCATTACCATCGCAGTTTTAACATGTCCGTCTGCTTCATGCAAAACGGATTCAGCCGTTTCATAAGTGCAGTCGGTCAGCATCATAACGATTCTCTTGGCTCTTTCTTCTAATTTTTTATTACTTAATTGCAGATCAACCATCACATTTTCATATACTTTACCGAGTCGTATCATAGCCCCGGTACTCAACATGTTTAAAATCAGTTTTTGAGCCGTTCCGCTTTTCATCCGCGTGCTGCCCATAATTACTTCAGGGCCAACCGGTACATCAATCATGTAGTCAACTTCATCTGCTATTGCAACCTGTTCAGCTGATACTGTTGTTATAAAAATTGTAATAGCCCCTCTCTCTTTCCCTTCCATTATAGTCCCGTGGACGTATGGAGTTCGGCCGCTTGCGGCTAACCCCACTACCACATCCTTATCCGTTACTGAAAGCCGCTCAATTTCGCTACGCCCTTCTTTCACGCTATCTTCTGCACCCTCTTGTGCCGAATACATCGCCTCTTTACCACCGGCTATAAATCCCTGTATAATTTCTGAATCCGTGCCGAACGTAGGCGGACATTCGGCTGCATCCAGCACTCCGAGCCTGCCACTTGTTCCTGCTCCAAAATAGAGCAACCTGCCTCCTTCTTTAATTTTTGAGGCGATCGTTTCAACCGCTTCAGCTATTACCGGCAGTCTGCTTTCAATTTTTTCGGCAACCGTTTTATCATCATCATTAATTGCTTTGACAATCTCATAGCTGCTCGCCATATCGATCATCATTGTATCTGGATTTCTCTGTTCGGTAAGAAGAGTACTTAGCTGTTCAAAAAGAGCTCGGTTAGATTTGTTCATACAATAATCAGTTCTTACGTCTGGATGCCCACCAGCTGGATTGTTTTAAAGTAGTTGAAGATGAGCTTTGGCTCTCGCTATTCTCTTTGGCAGAGCCTGCATTTCCCTGAAGGGTAGCGACCAGGCTGACGGCCAGAGCGTCAATGCTGTTCTCTTTTTCAAAGAGGGCGTTTTTAACAGGTTCGTAATGATCTTTTACAAAATGGGTATCATACGTGCCGTTTATAAATGAGTTGTGTCTGAGTGTAAAAGCGCAAAATGGAATTGTGGTTCTGCATCCGCTGATTTCATACTCCTTCAGCGCTCTCAGCATTTTGTTGATTGCTTTCTTACGGGTAGGTGCATGAACAGAAAGTTTCGATATCATCGGGTCGTAATTGATGGTTACTTCACCGCCCTCTTCAACGCCCGAATCCACCCTTACACCTGATCCAGCAGGAATTCTGTGGCGTGATAATTTACCGGTACTGGGCAGGAAATTATCGGTGGGGTCTTCAGCATAAACCCGGCACTCTATGGCATGTCCGTTCTTTTTGATTTCCTCCTGGCTAAACGGCAGCGGTTCACCCTGCGCTACTTTAATCTGGGCTTCCACGATATCTATGCCGGTAATCATCTCTGTGACCGGGTGTTCAACCTGAAGCCTTGTATTCATTTCCAGGAAATAGAACTTTTGATGTTTATCGACCAGGAACTCAATGGTGCCTGCACCCTCGTAATTACACGCCTTAGCTGCCCGAACAGCAGCATCGGCCATTTGTGATCTTAAATCACTGCTCAACAATGAACTCGGAGCTTCTTCTATAACTTTTTGATGGCGCCTTTGAATCGAACACTCCCGCTCGAACAGATGCACCGTATTGCCATCCCGGTCAGCCAGAATTTGAAACTCAATGTGGCGCGGTTCTTCAAGATATTTCTCTATATAAACACGGTCGTCACCAAATGCATTTTTTGCCTCAGACTGAGCGGCTTTTACGCTGGATGCAAAATCACTCTCTTTATGGACAATACGCATCCCCTTTCCACCGCCGCCTGCAGCGGCCTTAACCAACACGGGAAAACCGACATTCCGGGCTACAGACAAAGCAACTTCCACATCTTCCATGGCATCTTTTGTGCCGGGCGGGCAGGGAACACCAGCTTTGCCCATCAAATCCCTTGCGGCGGTTTTATCACCCATCAGCCGCATCGATTCTGCACTAGGTCCAATAAAGATGATTCCTTCGTCTTTACACCGGTTGGAAAACTCTCCGTTTTCACTTAAAAAACCGTAGCCGGGATGAATTGCGTCCGCACCGGTATGTTTCGCCGCATCAATCACTTTATCCATGTCCAGATAGCTTTCAGCCGATGAGGCCTCGCCTACCCAAACCGATTGATCAGCGAACTGAACATGCGGTACAGAGGCATCAGGAGTTGAATAGATAGCCACTGTTTTTATACCCATCTCGCTGCATGTGCGCATAATGCGAAG
Organism: uncultured Rhodohalobacter sp.; assembly: GCA_964644975.1. GTDB lineage: Bacteria > Bacteroidota > Rhodothermia > Balneolales > Balneolaceae > SW132. The sequence continues at coordinate 49,267 of CAZXYQ010000002.1, read as the reverse complement.
AGCAATTTCGCCACGGTTGGCAACAAGTACCTTTTTGATTGTCTGAGTCATGTAATACGTTTAATATAGATGTTCCTTAAACATAGAATCTACAAGATTCCATGGGTCTGATACTTTTTCATCCCAAATATAAAAATTGTGGTCTATATTCTTTAACCATAATGTGTCACTCATTTTTTCAGAAACATCCCTCAGCGGATCATTAAGGTAGGATAAAAGTCTGAAGTCAATTTCCGATATTATTTTCAGGGTATTACGGTCGTTTAAATTTGGAAGAAAATCTAACGGATTATTATAGTATACGCTGTCGTCATAAAAATCATCCAGGTAAGGTTTAATATCATAAGTGCCGCTGATTCCAATCACTTTACTGATTTTTCCGGGATGTTTCAGTGCAAATAGTAAAGCATGATAAGCTCCAAGAAAGGCTCCGGAGAAAATTATGTAAGGATTGCTATTCTGTTCTCTGACAAAAGGAATAACTTCATCAATAATGTATCGTTCATATGAATTCTGCCGCCTGATTCGTAATCGCGGCTCAGCTTCTCTATTTAGCAGACTTTCATTAGCAATCGAATCCACACAAAAAAATTGATTATACCCTTCGTTTATCTGCTCACTTAAGGATTCCATCATACCTGTATCTTCCCACTCGGTGAGAGAACCCTCTTCAGATGGGAATATTATGACTGGCGTACCTGAATTTCCAAATGCTAACAGATCCATTTTTTTTCCAAGACTAGGGCTTTTCCAACTGTGCAATGTGCGTTCCATAGCAATCCGTTCTAAATATTTATTGATGATTGTTGTTTGATAAACCGATTTCAGAAATCAAAGATATAATAAACAAAACTGGTATGGTAGCGCTTTTCTTATATATTGAGACAGTTTTTAACTTAAAATCTAAGTTAAGAAATAACGGCTGAGAAGCGAATGGTAACCGGAATAACTAAATTAAAATATGATACAAATTTAATTGTACAAACAGCCCGGCGAATTAACTTCAAACCGGTTGGAAGCTAACCGGCCCTATCAAGGTTAATGAATTGAGTTGATAGGTCTAAATGAATAGTATTGATTGAATAAAAGCATTTGCTGTCAGCCAGCAGACTACAAAGGATGAGCGAATCGATGTCCTGTATAACGTTGCACGGGAGACAACTTTGTAGTCCTTACTCTACCGGTTGTTCGTTCACCCCGCAATTTAATCCCTATAATGGACCCCATTTTTATAACCGTTGCCGTTTGATGGCTTGCTAATCTATCGTCTGTTTGCAAATTCATCATTTTCAGACAAAGAGATCATTTCAGCACGACCTTTGAAGCGATAGGAAACATCGGGCTGATAACGACTGTCTCAAACTGAAGTAGGCCATTCCCTTTATTTATGTAAGTTTCAATGCCTGTATCATCGGCTATTCCGGCCGAATAAGCTATTTGTCGCAGATCTTTCAGAATATTTTATAATACGTACACCTGAACCAGAGTTCATCAGCCGTTGCTGCGTTTCTATCAGCAGTCACTAATATTACTTGTATTTTCTAACATATACCGACAGATCCATTCAACTCCTCAAGGCTATCTGCCTGCTCGTCTGTAGTTAAATTAACCAGTATCAGGATATTTGAGACTCTTTTCCCACAAAAAGCCTGTCTAAAGATTTACTCTTTATTTTCAGGACACTCTGGTTAAATCCTGTTGGTTAACTGTGTTGTTCTATGTATATGAAAACCACAAATATTAATTTTTCCTAATAAAAAAAGAGTTACTGAATTGAAATACAGAATTTTCAATAATTATGTAACATTACAGTGTCCTAAATTATAGGATAATATTTCTACGTTTATATTTTTGTGTTCGATAAAATAAATCTGCTCTCTATTTCTAACTAACCGGTTTAATTTGTAGAGACTAAGATACGTGGCCTGAATTATACTTTTAAAATTACTATACAAAAGACCTATCCTATTCGATAACAACATTATATAGCTTTTCAAAAAATTTCTTTAAGCACTCAATAATATAACCAGAATTCTATTGCACAATAAATAATATTATTAATTCTAACGCTCCGGGAAAAAAGACAGTTACCAAATGTATTTCTGCGCTTCTAAATTTTCATAAGTCATAAAAAGTCAATATCTGAAGCTTAAACCATGCAGGTAATACTGATTATTCGTGAACATTACCATATAAATAAGGCTTTGGTATGTATTAAGATTTAATAAATTTATTAGAATTTTCTAATTATTTACTGCATAACACTTATGTGACACCATAATTTGCCGAAAACAGTCTCTAAACATCAATACAAACTATTTATTTAAAGCACGTGGAATTAATATTCGCATTTTTATTTGCTTTCACGTTAGGAGATACCGTCTCAACGGTTTTGCAGGATGAGTCACTTCTTCACGATAAACAATCTGAGCAGTCCTACTTTTTATACGATAATACACAGGGGGAGTTTGAGCAGATTCCAAAAACGAAAGCTTCTGTTGACAGTCTATTACATATAAGCTCCAGAGAAAGAGACAGAGATGGAGGTTTATCGTTTAACGCGGCCCGTCAGGCGCTTACCATTGCAGAAGACATCTATTACGAACAGGGAGCTTCATCTGCTTTTAACCTAATGGGGATTAAATATCTCGACTTTGGGGATCATGAAATGGCTCACCTCCACTATCTTAAAGCAATGGAAATCGAGGAGAGACTTGGTAATTATAGTGCAAAAGCGCAGATTTTGAACAACCTCGCGCAAATATTTGTAGAACAGGAAAAATATGATGAAGGAATATCGTACCTGGAGAAAAGTATTGAAGTTTGGAATTCAATTAAAGAGGAGGAACAAGCTTTAACGGCCACCAATAATCTTGGAGTGATCCATCGCAGACAGGGTAATTATGATCGTGCACTCGATCTCTTTTGGGAGATAGCTAATCAATCATTAAAAAGAGAAGAACCCGATAGTGTTCTCTATATTATTTCCACTTTAAATATTGGAAGTACATATCGTAATAAAGGAGACTATCAAAGAGCAAAGATACATCTTAACGTTGCCAGAGAATATATCGAAAAGCACAACTATCTTTCTCACCTAATCATAATAGATACTGTTTTTGGGAAGCTTTATAAAGATATCGGACAGTACAACAAGGCTCTTCAATTTGCGAATCTAGCATTAGAAAATGCAGTTAAGGAAGGATATCGGGATATGATCCGGGACGCACATCTTCTTATTTCAGAAATACATGAAGCGCTTGGTAACGTAGATATGGCATTTCAACAGTATAGACTATTTCATCAAATGAGTGATACCCTGCAAACCATGCAGCGTGGTGAACGAATTGATGCCTTACAGTCTCGCTTTGATGTTGAGCAAAGAGATCGTGAAATTGAGATTTTAAACAAAGAAGCGGCTCTTCAGCTGGCAAAATTTGGTCAGCAACAGCAGTTCAGAAGCTTTCTGATCTTCGGAGTGTTTCTCCTTTTGGTAATTGTTGGTCTCCTTTACCGGGCAAATGTGCAAAAAAAGAAAAATAATCTCCAACTGAAAGAGAGCCGAATTGAAATTGAAGAACAGAACAAAAGCCTTTACAAGCTGAACAGAGAAAAAGATGAGTTTTTAAGTATTGCGGCCCATGATCTCCGCAATCCTCTTTCCTCAATAAATATGGCTGTTGATCTTATTAATGACAATTCCGGAATAGATAAAAATACGCTTCGGGAATACACCGAACTGATCATGATTTCATCTAAGCGAATGTTAAAGCTGATTAACAGTCTGCTCGATATTCAAACCATATCTGATCAGTCAAGCACTGTTCCTGTTCAAAAGTTAAATGCCAACCAGCTTGTACTAGAGGCAGCCAGACACTTTAATCACCCAGCTGAAAGCAAGGGGATTTTACTGAAAACGTCACTCAGTGAGGAGAAAACGGTACTTACGGGCGAATCAGATAATGTATTACGAATCTTTGATAACCTTATTTCTAATGCCATTAAATACTCACCCTCAGGTACAACAATACTTGTATCAACCAGGTTGAAGGGTGGCAGTGTACAGGTTTCAGTGAGCGACCAGGGTCCCGGCATCAGCGTAGCGGATCAGAAGAAGCTATTTGGTAAATTTTCTAAACTCTCAAATAAGCCCACAGGAGCTGAGTCATCTTCCGGATTGGGCCTCTTTATCGTGAAGAAGATCACCGAATCAATGGGAGGAAACGTCTGGTGTGAAAGTGAAGTCGGTGTTGGGTCGGTGTTTTATGTTGAGCTTCCGGCTCATCAACCAGAAATCTCATTGCCCCCGGTTTGGAAAAAAAAGAGAACTGTTATTTAGCCCGAACGCTTTCGGGGCTTGATGAATAATCCGGGTTAGTATAAATGCAAATATTTGAATATCGGAAAAAGAAAAGACTATAGGATTTCACAAGGTTTTGAGGATTAGTTATTTTTTATCCGGACGGTTACACCCTGCTGGTGCTAATCCGGCCCCGTCGAATGTATTGGAACCCAACAATTCCACAGTTTTCCCTAAATCAATCCAACAGACGAGTATTCCCGGGTATGCCTGAAGTATTGAGAATCTCCACTCGTCAGCCGGGGACCTGTGCGCTGTCGGTGCTGATCAAATACCGTCGAAAGTATAGGAACCCACAATTCAACATCACGCTATGCGTGATACTCAACAGTTCCACGGCGCAGCCTTTAATGCAACTCGTACTCATTAAATTGATGCGCGAGGCAGGAGCCACGCGCTACAATCATCAACATCTACATTAAGGCGTTAAACCTCTTCTTTTAAGAAGGTTGGACACGTCAGGGTCTCCTCCTCTGAAGTCTCTGTACATTTCCATCGCCTCACGGCTTCCCCCCTGTGACAGAATATATTTTCTGTAACGATCGCCGTTTTCACGCGTCAGGCCGCCCTGTTCCTGCATAAACGCAAATGCATCGGCGGCTAAAATTTCACTCCAGATATAGGCATAATAGTTTGCTGAATATCCACCGGAGAACACGTGCGAAAAGTAAGGGGATTTATATCTCGGTGGTATAACCGGATTGTCTAATCCATATTTCTCAAGTGAACGATTTTCAAAATCGACTACATCATCCGGCCCGGCTCCTTCACTTAGCAAGTGCCACTCCATATCAACCATGGTAGCACCCAAATATTCATATGTATCAAAACCCTGGTTAAACTGACGCGCTTCAATCAACCTGTCGAGCAGATCCTGAGGAATTCTTTCCCCGGTTTCATAGTGTACAGCATAATTTTCGAGCACTTCAGGCAGTATAGCCCAATCTTCTTCAAATGTAGATGGGAACTCCACAAAATCGCGCGGAACCGACGTTCCTGATAGTGACGGGTACCTGACATCAGAAAACAGCCCATGAACAGCATGTCCCATTTCATGAAACATGGTTGTTGCATTTCCAAAGCTGATGAGTGCGGGATCTCCCTCTGCCGGTGGAGTAATATTCAGCACATTCACCACGACCGGTTTTTTATCCAGCAAATGTGACTGAACCACAAACGAACTCATCCATGCGCCTCCCCTTTTTGAGTCGCGCGAGAAGAAATCTGCGTAGAACAGACCCAGCTCAGAGTCATCACGGTCATATACGGTAAACACACGAACATCCGGGTGGTAAACCGGCAGATCATCACGCTCAACAAATCGAATACCGTACAGTTTTTCCATCGCATAAAACACGCCTTCCTTTAATACTGTGTCCAGCTCAAAGTAGGATCGAACTTCACTGTCATCGAAATCGTACTGTTCACTTCGTACTTTTTCAGCGTAATATTCCCAATCCCAGGGCTTCAGATCACCCTCAATTCCATCGCGCCGCATCATTTCGGTAATGAGTTCACTTTCACGCTCAGTATTTTCAATAACCGATGGAATTAAATCATTAAGCATCTCAAGTACAATGTCGGGATGACCGGCAGTTTGAGGCTCAAGAGCATATTCAGCATAGTTACCGTATCCTAAAAGAGATGCTCGTTCAGCGCGAAGCTCAGAAAGTTCAAGCACGATTGGCCGGGTGTCGATTCCCCCCTCTTCACCGATCCCTCGATGCGCCGATGCTTCCCACAATCTCTGACGCATCTCTCTGTTATCCAATGATGTCAGGAGCGGATGGCGGGTAGTATTACTTACCGAAATCAGAAACTTACCCTCTTCATCTCTTCTATCAGCGGCTTCACGGGCCGATGCTATGCGGTCGCTGCTTAATCCTTCCAGGAGTGATTCATCCTCAACGATAACAGATCGTTCTCTGCTCATCTCGAGAACTTTTTCCTGAAATTTGGTTGTCAGCGTTGACATACGTTCATTGATTTGGCGCATGCGGCTCTGCTGTTCATCGGTCAGCCGGGCTCCGGCACGCACAAAATCGAGGTGGGTGTCTTCGAGCAGTTTCAATGATTCGGAATCTAAACCGAGATCGTGACGATTTTCGTGAAGCTGGTCTACTCGTTCAAACAGATTTCTGTTCAATAGAATATCATCACGGTGTGCCGCCAGTTTCGGGGCGAGTTCTGTCTGAATCTCCTGGATTTTATCGTTCGTGTGGGCGGACGTCATGTTGAAAAACACCCGCTGTACCCGTGTAAGAAGCCTGCCTGTTTTTTCCATCTCAACGATGGTATTTTCGAAAGTGGGATCAGCAGGATTATTGGCAATTTGTTCAATTTCATCCAGGTGCTCTCTCATACCGGCGGTAAAAGCAGGCATGTAGTGTTCGTCGTCAATTACGTTAAAGTCAGGTGCTTCAAACGGCAGGGTGCTTTCTTTAGAAAAGGGGTTATTGCTCATATCGTGTTGATCGTTACAAGCGGCAAAAAAAACTGCCGCGGCTGCTATTGTTAAAATTAGTTTTAGGTTCATGAGAGTCAGTAGGTTTCTTTGTGATTAAAAGCGGTTGATCAATGTTCAGGGTAAATCGATTTTTTAGCGGCGAGCAGTGTATTCTTCATAAGCATGGCTACGGTCATAGGCCCGACTCCACCCGGCACGGGAGTAATCCAGCTCGCTTTTTCACGGAGTCCATCAAAATCGCAGTCCCCAACAAGTTTATAACCTTTTTTTGTTTTTTCATCTGCCACGCGATTAATCCCAACATCAATAACTACCACGCCCTCTTTAACCATTTCGGCTTTAATCAGGCCGGGCTGACCTGCAGCTACAATCAGTATATCCGCATCAATCGTGTGGCGTGTTATGTCTTTGGTATATTTGTGGCAGATTGTAGTCGTTGCTTTACCAGCTGAGTTTTCTCTTGAAAGCATAATCGCCATAGGAGAGCCAACAATGTTACTTGCTCCAACTACCACGGCATGTTTACTTTTTACCTGGATGCTGTAGTGCTTAAATAGTTCGAAGATACCGGCCGGAGTGCACGATTTAAACGTTGGCTGATCAACCGCAAGCCGCCCAACATTCATTGGGTGAAAACCATCCACATCTTTTTTGTGATTAATACTTTCAATCACGTCGTGCGACGACAGGTGTGACGGCAGAGGCAACTGCACTAAAATTCCGTCGACCGATTCGCTTTCATTGAATTTTCGTATTTCCTGCTTCAGTTCTTTAGCTGAAATGGTGTCGGCCAGGTGCGCCGTACCCGTTTCGATACCTACATCATTGCAGGCTCTTGTTTTTGCACCGATATAGGTAGAAGAAGCGGGATCCTTCCCTACCTGTATGACTTGCAGAAACGGAGCCCTGTTCCCCTGGCCCATCCAGCTTTTTACATCCTCGCGGATTTGAGCGCGTGTAATTTCAGCTACTTTTATTCCATCTATAAGTTGTGCAGACATAATATTTTATCGTTCGATGTCGTATTTTTTCATTTTATTGTAAATATGGCTCCGCTGAATATCGATGGCATCAGCCGTGGCAGACACATTCCAGTCGTTCTCTTCGAGCTTTTGCAGCAGATAATAACGCTCCGCCTTCTCTTTGTACTCCTGGAAGGTAAGAGCCTGATCCGCCAGTTCATTCAAATTGGCACGGCTTCCACCACTCATCGAGGCGAGACGTGTTACATCATCCCGCCCGATTTTATCTCCATCACTCAACAGCGCCATACGTTCCACGGCATTTTGAAGCTCCCTGATATTACCCGACCAGGTAAGTGACTTGAGTTCTTCAAGTGCGTCATCGGTAAAGGATTTACCGGCATATATAATCTCTTTTTCAGCCAGCTCAGACAGGAACCACTTTGCAAGAATTGGTATATCTTCTCTGCGTTCACGCAGTGGCGGCAATTTTATAGGTATAACATTGATTCTATGAAAGAGATCTTCCCTGAATCGGTTTTCGCGGATCTCTTTTTCCAGATCACGGTTGGTAGCACAAATAAGTCGCACATCCACTTCAATTCGTTCGTTTCCTCCTACCCTGGTGATTTGATTTTCCTGGAGCACTCTCAATACCTTAGATTGCGCATCCGGACTCATATCCCCAATTTCATCAAGAAAAAGCGTTCCTCCGTCTGCCTGTTCAAATTTCCCGATTCGCTGTGAAGATGCCCCTGTAAAGGCACCCTTTTCATGTCCAAAAAGTTCACTTTCGAGCAGTTCAGTTGGTATGGCAGCGCAATTGACATCAATAAATTTTTGGGATGCGCGTTTACTTTTTTCATGAATCCATTTTGCCACAAGCTCTTTACCTGTTCCGTTCTCGCCGGTGATGAGTACGCGGCTTGTGCTGGGAGCCACTTTGTCGATCGTTTTTTTAATACGACCCATTGCAGGACTCTCCCCTTTCATTTCGCGTACATCGTTTAGTTCTGTTCGAATCCTCTTGTTTTCTTCCACAAGCTTATTGCGAGACAATGCATTACGCACACTAATTAACAAACGGTTTAAGTCTGGTGGCTTCTCAATAAAATCAAATGCTCCGATTTTAGTTGCCTGCACCGCAATCTTAATAGTGCCGTGACCGCTAATCATAATGACAGGCAGGTCTGAATTCAGCTCCTTTACTTTTTCCAGCACCTCAATGCCGTCCATCCCTTTCATTTTTATATCCAGGATCATCAAATCAATATTCTCATTCTTAACCTGATGTAATGCATTTTCTCCGCCATCTGCTTCAAGTACCCGATACTGCTCAAATTCGAGTATTTCTCTTAAGCTGTTTCGAATGCTTTTCTCATCGTCAGTAACGAGGATAGTAGGTTTTTTTTCTGCCATGATTCAATAGTTCTTGTACAAATAATTCAAGATACGCTCGTGAATCAGATCCACAACCGTGGTGCGCACAGTATAGTTATTCGTTGCAATGGTAACAACCAGTACCTCACCATTGGTCGTTTCAAGGTATCCGCTAAGAGATCTGACGCCGGATAAAAAACCTGTTTTACCACGAAACCGATTTCCCACGGGGCTGCTGCCAAAACGGTACATTAGGGTTCCGTTTTGGCCACCCACCGATAAACTTTCATGATATATACCGAAGTACGGTTTGGATTGGATATTATAGAGAAACTGATTCAGTTCAGATGTTTTAACAAGAGTTGCCGGTGCCATGCCTGATGCATCTCTGAGCATAATTGAGGCTGGATCAAATCCGTTTGAATTCATAAAATCTTTCAACAAAGTAAGTCCCAGTTCTGTAGACCCCTGAACGCCGTATTCATTTGCTGCGGTATATTTTAGAAGCATTTCGGCATAAAAATTATCGCTCTCTTGATTTAACCTTTTGATCATTGTGTAAAGAGGTTCAGAAAGATGACTGTCGATTTTTGTGAATCCCGGGGCATTCCAGTTAACGTGCTCTTTGGAAATAAGGAGCTGCCCCCGTACCTGAATTCCCTGGCGTTCCATGTACCTTTTAAAGGTATCAATAAAATAGAGTGAAGGATTATGAATACTCAGTGGTTCTGTTTCATAATATCCAGCCGGCAGAGTACTTCGCAGGTAGATTCTGTTGCTTCCAAGTTCTCTCCTGTACGACTCATCAAAGCGTGTGCCGCGAGGAGTAATCCGTTGTTCATTTATGAACTGCACATACGGCGTGTTAAAAGGAAACCAGGATATCGTTGGCGTTGATCCGGGGGCACCATCAGCCAAAACCTCAAGGTCAACAACGTTCATATTGAACGATAATGCGCTGATTTCAGGTGCGTAGTAGTAGCTCAGATCATCCCACTCCCAGCCTCTTGGGTACGGTATATCGTCGAAGAGCCCATCGTGGCCAATAATGTTTCCATCTACAACCTCTATCCCCATCTCTGACAGAACTCTGAACCAGCGCTCAAACAGAAAGAGAGGGTCATCGTAGGCTTCACCATTTATAGATGGATCTCCACTGCCTTTAATGTACAAATCGCCGGCCCAACGGTTGCCAATTTTTTCACCCGTACCATAGAGTGTCGTTTCGAATTGATGATCTTCACCAATGAGTTCCAGGTATGCGGCTGAAGATATCAGTTTAAGGTTGGATGCGGGGCGAATCAGCTTATCACTATTGTACTCATAGAGCACGTCATTGTCAGAGCCTCGTATCATTATAGACCAGAATGAACTGGCTGCGTGACTTTGGTTGATAATATCACGAACAGGATCTGTCTGCTGTGCGAGAACACTTTGCGAACCGGATAACATGATCCATAATACCAGAAAGATAAAGCCGTTTGATAAAATTCTGGTGGGCATAGTCACATTATTTTCCGAAATATTCGATCTCTTCGTTTTGAAATGCTTCAAAAATTTGATCGGCCGTTGTACACTGAACAAGTTTTTCCCTGAAAGATGCGCTGTTCATAAGCCTGGATATACGACTCAATAGCTTGATATGAGTGCTTGATTTACTATTGGGACCCACCAGTAAAAAAACAAGTTTTACCGGCTCATTATCAATAGAATCAAAATCAACAGGTTTATCAAGCACTGCAAAACTCGCGAGAATATTCTCAATTCCGGAACACTTACCATGCGGAATAGCAAGCTGCTTGCCTACTCCTGTAGACATGATCTGCTCTCTTTCAAAAACCGACTCTCTGATTTTCTCGAGCTGTCCCTCACCCACTTGAGGCTCCAGAAGATCCACAAGTTCGTTAATCAGATCGCTTTTATCTTCCGCTTTTAAACCTGCCGCTATGCTTGAGCGGTTGAGAAGAGAATATATATCCATAAATCTGTACTGCCGTATAAAAAAGGTTAATCGAGGCGACAAGAAGATAAGGGTAAATCAGCTAAATTTCTTACTACAGATTCTCAAGTTACGACCAAAAAAGTTTGCGTTGTGAAAGTGCCCCGATTTTTTGCGCCAGTGAGATGGAGATTACCAACGAAACTTTCCGAAGTAGCGGAGATGTTCATTGGAATGTCGAAAACAGATTGGAAACACGTCTGAATTTTGCTGCGCTTGCGCTGCTTTTCCAAATAATGGGCCCCTCAACAGATGAGAAATCCTGTTAGGATTGGGAGAAGTTTTAAACCGATTCAGATACGTTATTATTAACTGAACAGAGGTAAATACCTTTAACCCCGTATATTCACAAAGAAATTATTTAATGGCAACCCGATTTATTTGTTTATAACGATTAGCTCTTTAGCATATCTGGTGATTGATAAAAATGAAAAACTTCTTCAACCTCCCCTCACTTTTTTCCTACCTTATGGAATGCAAGAAATGATCATATACAGATGATAAAACCTGCTCTATCTATATTTTGGAAAGAAGTAGCCATTGAGCTGCGAACGCGTTACGCTATGAATACGCTTCTCGCATTTACAGGTGCATCGCTTCTTTTGATCTTATTTACACTGCGTGCAGACCAGATGGATCCAACGCCAAAGAGCGGACTCGTATGGATCATTATACTCTTTGCGGCGATGACAGGAATGATGCGTTCTTTTGTGCATGAGGCAGATAAAAAAACGTGGGATCTTCTCAAATTGCACGCAAATCCATCTGAAATATTTACTGGCAAACTGGTTTATAACTTTGTTTTTCTGCTCGTTCTTCATCTTTTCACTTTTTTCTTTTACATCATAATGATGGGAATGCCTATTGCCAGCTTGCCCTACCTGGTGTCGGCACTGGTTTTTGGAGCCGCAGGCTTGGCCGGGGTCACCACACTCACCTCCGCTATGATTGCACAGGCTGACAGGCGCGGTGCTGTATTTTCTGTTCTTTGTATCCCCCTTGTTGTGCCACTGCTTCTTATATTAACATCCGTTACAAAGACCGCTTTGATCGAAGGGTCTACTGCAGGATCACTTAACGACCTTGCCGCACTTGTTGGATTTTGCGGCGTAACGATCAGTGCTGGAATTATACTTTTTGACTTTATCTGGGAGGATTAATGCCAATTATTGAAAATTATATTACGCTGGGTGATCGCCGGATTGTAGGACAGGCTCACGCACTGGATCAGGTCGGGAAAATTTTTCAATCGGAACGGTTAAGTCACGCCTATTTAATTACAGGACCCCAGGGATCCGGCAAAACAGCTTTTGCTCTTGCTATGGCAGAAGCGATAAATGGAGTGGATCACCTGACCGATTTGAAAGGCAGCGCAAGCAGCAAAAAATCGAGCTGGTACACTCACCCCGATATTCATCTGTTCATTCCGCTGCCAACATCAGCCGGAACTACAGAGCTGAACGATCGTCTAAAACTGCTCTCTGAAGATCCGTATGAAATTGTAGATTTCAGCCTCCGACCCGATCTCAAAAACGACTCCAGCTCAAAAAATAAGCGAGCTTTTTATTTTATTGATTACTACCGCGATGAGATCCGCCCGAAAACCGTTCTCAAGCCAAATGAAGGACGCAGAACCATTATGGTGATCACCGGTATAGACACGATGCGAAAAGAGGCTGCAAATGCTTTCTTGAAGCTGCTGGAGGAACCGGCAGGCAATGTGATGTTTATACTGACAGCCGATAAAACCGACCAGCTGCTTCCCACGATTATGTCGAGATGCCAGCAAATACGACTGGCTCCGCTCACCCGACAGGAGATTTCTGACGGATTGGTGAAATTCGATGACTATAACCGTGACGACGCTGATTTCCTTGCCAGAGTTTCGGGCGGTAACTACGCTTTCTGCAGGTATATGGATCTCAAAGAGCTCCAAAAAACCAGAGAAGAGACCGTTGATTTTCTGAGGTACGCTTACACTCAGGATGCTCCGTCGCTCGTGCCCCTTGTTGAAGGATGGCAGTCCAGGTTAAATCTGGAGGGTCAAATTGCTCTTAGTAACACATTAGAGCTGTTGCTTCGTGATATCATGATCTACCGGGAGACACAAAACCGGGATCTGCTCACTAATATTGATCAGCTGGAAGTGATTGAAAAGTTTTGTACAGCCCTGAAAGATGCCAGGCTGGAGGTAATGATTGAAGAGCTGCACAAACTAAAGCAGCTTTTTTACCAAAATGTTCAATTTAAACTTATCTTTACCTCCCTGGCATTCCGCTATGGAAACTTAATGCGCGGAAATGACCCATTCATATCAAACAAAACACCCTGGCAGCATCTGCCTGCATTCAGTGATTCTTAACTATGGAGACAAATGATCCGCTCACTTTTGTGAAAATGCACGGTGCAGGAAACGACTTTGTGCTGTTCGACAACAGAAGCCTCCAGCTTACCGACAAACAGATTGAAACCATCACGCCCAAACTGAGTGACCGAAAGTTCGGAATAGGTTCCGATGGTGTGATTGCGCTCAATTACGATGATACAAAAGAGGCTGATCTTGTGATGACCTATAAAAATCCCGACGGAAGTGACGCCGGGATGTGCGGAAACGGAGCACGATGTTTCGCTTCATTTGCGGTAACACTGGGCGCTCCTTCCTCTTTTAGTTTTCGAGTGCACAATAACATTTACAGAGCGGCAGTAAATAACGGTTCAGTATCAATCCATTTTCCGCTTGAGACAACGGTTAAACTTCTCATTCTGGATGGTGTGGAATGCCTTGACGTCTATACAAATACAGAGCATATTGTATGTTCAGTACCAAAAGCTGAACTGGGTAAAGAGAAAAAACTTATAAAAAAAGGTCGGCTTTTGCGGCAGCATAATCATTTTATGCCGATAGGGACAAACGTAAACTTTATTTCAGGAACGGATTCCAATCAGCTTTCGCTTCAGACTTATGAACGCGGTGTTGAAAACCTTACCCTGGCATGCGGAACCGGAGCCATTGCCTCTGCCCTGGCCTGGCACCATATTCAAAACGGATCATCGGGTGAATACCGGTATAAAATAAATGTAAAAGGAGGTACTCTTTTTGTTGAATTTTCGTTCTCAGAAAAGAGTAAGAGCTATTCATCTATAAAACTCGAAGGGCCCATTGCTTTTGTTTTTGAAGGACGATTTTATTTTTAAACTGTCAGTTGTAGTCATTCTGTTTCTCTTAACGGCAGGCTGCGGTACATCAGAGAATGGTAACCGGTATAGTGAAGCCCGCCCCGGAGAGTTCACCCCCCCTGAAAACCAGTTCACGGTCCCCGGTCAAATAAATGCGAGCGACCTTGTCTATTCCGTACTGTTAAATCGGGTGAGCAGCGTAAACTCCGCCCCCATTATACAACTGAATTCCTCTCAACAGCTTCGACTGTCTTTTGACCTATTGGAATTTGATTCCCGCCAGCTTAGAATATCTTTTACGCACCATAATCCCGATTGGAGCCGTTCCGGACTAGCTGAAGATTTTTACCGGGATGGCCTGTTTAATTTGAATATACCTGTCGGCGGTGTAAGCAGAGCCACTCGCCCGACCTATCGGCGCTACAGCTACGATTTCCCGAATGACGATATAACCTTTCTCGTAAGCGGCAACTACATGCTCCGTGTTGAAGATGCCGATACCGGAAATTTCATGTTTTCTATACCGTTTTTCGTAACGGAAAACGAGGGTTCCATACGTTCACAGGTTGAAACGAGGACAACTCCACGGGCTGAAGGCCGGATTTCCCACAGGCCAAGAAGCATTTTTGAACTTCCCGATTTTGTTTCCACTCCACAGTTCGATCTTGAATTTTACTACGTTCAAAACCAGTTTTGGGGCCGTGCCCAATCTGCTAATGAGCTCGATACCTCAACAGAAGGTGAAGTGTTGTTCGAAATGAGACAAGAACATTCATTTGTCGGTGACTACGAATTTCAATTTTTAGACTTAACGGAATTAACGCAGCAGGCCTCTCAAATACTGGAGTACAGGCCAACAGAAATTCCACCCAGAGTTATTCTTTTTGATGATGTCCAGGGATTTTCTGCTTCAAGAATGAGGGTGCCGGGCTCTCAGCTTACAAAACCCGAGACCGAACTCTCCGCACGTTACGCAAATGTAAACTTCCGATTTAACCCGGATGACCGCATCTCTGAAAATGCATCCATCTATCTTGTCGGTGATTTTAACAACTGGTCTATTCAGTCTAATTATGCACTTGAGTATCATCCGGAAACGGACCGATGGAGAACAAATGGGTTCATTAAAACAGGCACGTATGCTTACAAATTTATGTTGATAGAAAATAATGAAATCAAAGATCTAGCGCTGGATGATTCATTTACCCGAACACAGCAAGAATACCACGCATTTGTGTATTTTAGGGATCCTAATCGATTCTACTACCGCCTTATTCAAACCAATAACTTTTTTGAAAACTCCTGACTGATTTTATGGCAAGAGCATTTAAATTTTTTGCCGCTTTCTTCTTTACAGCTCTGATTGTTTTTGGAGCTATACTCTTTTTTAACTGGAAGCCGTTCAACACCTTTTACGAAAACAGGGAAGCCATGGTGGAGGGAAGTAAGTGGGTGGAAGAGACTTACTCACTCCGCGGTTTATCACGATATATTGCCGCCAATCCGCAGCATGTCTCAGTGGTAAGCAGTGTAATTACATCCGATGGCGATTCAACCATTAGTTACGGTGCGAATATTCCTCGCCCTATGGGAACTACAGGGAACATTTTTACACTTATTGCTTCAGCTGATGCTATAGAATCTGGAGTTATGGATGCCGGTCAACCTATTGATTGGAATGCCATTTCAACATACCAGGTACCGGGAGTGAGCGCTTCTGAGCACGAACAGAGCCGGCGAGCGGCTATGGCTCGCGGGTGGATCAATTCCGATGGACAGATTCCGCTTTCAAGAGCACTGCAGCTACTCGCTGAATTTAACGATCTTGCACTCGCAGACTATCTTTGGTGGAACATTAGCCGTGATGGGTGGAGTGACCTTTCAGACAAATTAAATCTGGAACAGACAGAACTTCCCCTGCCATTCTCCGGGCTCTATCAGGCACTTTCTCCCGGCATCCGAGAAATGGAAACTGCAGAACTTTACAAACAAGAACGCTCGAAAGAGGAGGCGGAATTCAGGGCGGATGTCATTGAACGGTCTGCACGCTTTGCAGCAGATGTGGATTACAGAGATCAGGTTATCGACTTTGCAGAGAGTAACCGATTGGGCAATACATTTATGGAGGAGCGCGACGGACTGGAATTTTTTCCTAAAACAACGGCTTCGGAAATTGTACGTTTACTAACCCACCTACATAATGATGAACTGATCAGTGAGCACGTCAGTACGATGGTTAAAGGATGGTTGAGATGGCCTCTTGAGCGGCAATCCGGCATCAATCGAGATTTTTCAGATTACGGGGCAATTTATGATAATCGCATGGGACTGTTAAACGGCATCGACTTTGGCACATCGCTGTACACCGGTGATACAACAGTACAGGCTGTATTCTTTGACAGAATTCAGATCGCCTTTTGGTTCCATATGTCCAGCAATCATATGCACCAGGATTTCCAGCAGCGTTTAATTTTCGACCCCGCTATGATACTGCAAATGCAACAGGTGGTGGACGGACAAATTGCTGACATCACAAATTAGGATTTAACTTTACAGATATGAATAAATATTATTTCGTTTTTTTGGTCTGGCTCCTTCCTGGCTATTTTTTATTTCAGGGATCTTACCAGCTACTGGTCTATAACGGGCTCAGCAATACTTACACGAACGGAGAGAGCTATGTTGCCGATGTGATTGATTTTGATGTAAAGCAGATTGCTGCGCAGACGAATGGCTATGTTGTACTCCGCTTTAACACACGATCTGGTGAACTGATACAAAAACAGCTCTCACTTCCTGTTCAAATGGCTCAGGCTATAATGGATTCAGAGCTCATACCGGTACGATACAGTGAGCAGTCGTTCAACCCAATTGTTATGCTGCCCACCTATGAGTTGCAAAGAAGCGTGGTTTCTGTAAATATGGCTGTATCCGGACTTGGACTGCTTGCAACTATTGTTGTTGCTGCATTTGCATCGCGGTTTGCCTTGCGCAGAATTCGGGACGGTGATGAAGAGATTGAAATTGAACACATGGATATAGAAAAAGAAGAAGTATAATGACTGAATCTAATACGCTCTACCTGATTCCTACACCCATATCAAAGCGTAAAGAGAATCTTGTGTTACCAGAACACACTATTTCAATCATCCACTCTTTAAATTGCTTTGTGGTTGAAAAAATGCAGACTACTCAGAGTTTTCTGCAGTGGATCAAACACCCTACGCCCGATTACGAACAGACGTTCAGAGTGTTAAATAAAAAGACGCCCGATCATGAAATCCTCAGCTTTCTCGGATTGCTAAAGGAGGGCGATGTCGGGCTCATGTCAGAAGCGGGTGCTCCTGCTGTTGCCGACCCCGGAGCTAAACTGGTTCATCTTGCCCATCAGCATAATTTCAATGTGGAACCATTGGTTGGACCCTCATCCATTCTTTTAGCGCTGATGGGCTCTGGCCTCAACGGCCAGTCGTTTGCATTTCATGGCTATCTGCCCATCAACGAACGCGCAAGAGAGAAGGCCGTCAGAGAGCTGGAGCAAGAGTCAGCACAACATAAACGAACGCAAATCTTTATGGAGACACCGCATCGAAATACGGTTCTTTTTGATCAGCTTCTCAAAACATGCCGTCCATCCACCAAACTTTGCCTGGCATGTAATCTTACATCAGAAAACCAGTTTCTAAAAACAAAAACCATTCATGATTGGAAAACCGGCCCCTCGCCTGATCTGCAGAAAATACCTGCCTTATTTCTGCTTTATACGAGCTAATTTTTTGCGCAGATAGTTTTACCTCATCTTTCTATAACAAGCTGGCTCATCAGCAATCTGTGAATCTGCCTTTCTCATCATTTTATCTGGTTATTGGTCATTGGGAATAGTTTATGAACGGCAATGCACAAGAAGACCCTTTAACCAACATGCCGATAGCGAATAGCACAACCCCATAACCTGGTGTAAATGATTGCTATCAAGGTGCTGCAATCCTTAGTCATTTATCACTAGTGCAGTGTCATCGATAAAATGTCGGATAGCCCCGAAAGCTTTTTTGGGTGAGTTTTCCGAAAAATCTAGTCATTCTGGATCAATATATGGTGCATAGATGACTCATCCGATGACTCTTAGGATAGCTCACCGTTGACACATCACTAGTCTACCTCAGATACTTACCTATCGGTTTGCGTTTTCCACATCCGGTCTCTTCCACAACCAGATAATCAGTTATTCCGTGATTATTGTATTCAAGTAATTATCGTTATATTAAAATATTCTAATGTTAAGACTGGACAGCCAGCAAATATTTAGCAAAAAAGATTCTTTTTAAACGCGATCGGTTTACAATCACCCGATTCTGCAAGCTTTAGATCTAAATGACTCTATCGATTATGGTGAAAAAAGTATACTTACTCTTACCGTTGATCGCACTCATTGCTTTTGTCCAGTGCGAAACACCCGGCAGCCCCGATTTTACCCTTTCCAATAAAATTGAAGCTCCGCTCATTGCTGAGAGTACCTTCCAATTTTTAGGAGATAGAAATGCCCTGATTGATACAACCAATGCAGATATCAGGGATCTGCTTGATATTGATAGTGATAATTTTATCACGATTTCTCAGGAGGCGACTTTTGATTTTGGTGATTTGGAAGGCGCAATGCCGGAAGTGGATGTGGCATCTACCTCTTTTGAATCCATGGTTGGCGAAATTGAGCTAGGATCTTTCTCTTCACAGGATGAAGAGGGAAATGTGGGTGAGGCTTCATTCAATGATTTAACGGGCCAGCCTGCGGCTCTCTCCGAAGGCGATCCTTTACCCGGTGCAGAGTCCCCTTTTCCGGTAAATATTGAATTAGACACCGATTTTTTCGTAAGTGCACGCATTAAACAGGGTGGACTGGAAATTACTCTCAGGAACGAGCTCGGTTTTGATATTGAAGAGTTAACCCTCGACATAATGAGTGGCACTAATTCAGTTGGGCAGATCATCATTGCAGAATTTAATCACATTACTACCCGCAGTGAATCTATTACTATTGTTGAAAATCCGGAAACGGATCCGGAAGTTGAACTCACCGATATCAGTGTTGATGTATCGATCCGATGGGAAAATCAAACCATGCAGGATGATGCAGGCAGTATGATTGTTAAGCACATCTACGGTCAAAACCTTATTGCATCAGCTGTAGAAGCCGAAATTCAGCCCCAGGAATTCCGGTCTTCCGGTTCATCTGATTTTTCTGATGATGAGTTCCTGTTTAATACTCCCAGCCATTACGTTGAGCTTCGTTCGGGTACACTGTTTGTTCAAAATATCATAAATAGCATCGACGTAGACATCGATATACTTGAAATTACATTTCCCGGTTTGCGATCTCCCCCCTACAGTGAAGCCGATTCACTGGTGATTCGGGTTGATGGAGACCAGAATATTCCAAGAAACAACATAGAGCCGGTAAGCAGATCTTTTGATCTTTCTGATGTGCGCATCTATGCTGAGAACAATGTGGTCTCTTATAATATATTTGCCCGAACGGAGGATACACAGGCTTCACCCGGATCAGATTCAAGAACAATAACTGAAACAGACAGAGTTTCTGCAGAAGTTGAGCTAAGCGACTTGTTGATAGAAGAAGTTTTTGGTGTAATAGCAAACAGACAGGTTTTACTGAATACCGATGTGGCTTCCGACGGAAGCAGCGTAGATATTATGAATGACATCGAAGCTGAAATCATAGAGATCGATGGAATTAAAGATATATCGAGCCGAATTGAGGGCCTTGAATTTACACGAGCCAGTTTAAGTATACTCTACGAAACAAATGTAGGTGTTGATGCGACAATCATTGGAGCATTTCTCGGTGAAGACGCCAATGGTAACCAGTTTTTCTTAAAAGGCGAACCCGGTACAGATGCCGAAGTAACTGGATCCGACCCCATACAACAACTCCAAATGGACGGCAAGCAAATTGCCGCTTCAGACCTTATTCAATTCAATATTAAGGAAAATAGCTCTGCGGAAGAGACCCTGACAACTACATTTGACAGGACAAACTCAGCGATTATTGATTTTCTGAACAGGCTGCCAAC
Organism: uncultured Rhodohalobacter sp.; assembly: GCA_964644975.1. Taxonomy (GTDB): domain Bacteria; phylum Bacteroidota; class Rhodothermia; order Balneolales; family Balneolaceae; genus SW132. The sequence continues at coordinate 28,836 of CAZXYQ010000002.1, read as the reverse complement.
GTCAATTCGATTTATCGGACTCGCCAACATTAACCCTGACAATGCTGAAGGCACCATCCAGAATCCAGTTGTTTTCGATCCAACAATAACGGTTAACATTCCACTTGCATTAAGGGCCGATCGTGCGTCTTATATTGATACTACCGCATTAAACCTCGAAGATTTTCCCGGGCCGGATGACGATTCAATTCTTGATGAAGGTTCACTAACCATTCGCTATATAAATTCGATTCCACTGGGTATAAACCTTGAACTGGAGTTCCTTACAATTGATAATGAACTAATTACAGCTGTACCGCTTATAAATGATACCTCTATCGAATTTAAAGCCGCAGCCGTAGGGAACAGCGGGTTCTCTGTATCCCCTTTTGAAGACATTACAATCATCCATCTGAGCCGATCTCAGCTCGAGCAGATCAACCAAACCCGGAACGTACGACTTATATCAAGATTGAACACAACAGCCAATGAAGAAATCCGAATTCGCACAACTGATGACGTAAGTGTTTCTGTCAGTGGGAAATTCGTGATCAGAAATAAAATTGACTGAATAGCACTATGATAAAGACGAATTTATTTAATCGATTACTTACCACAGCTATATTGTTGCCGATCTTCATTTTAACTGCGAATGTCGACTCATCAAATGCTCAATCGAGGCATTTAACGGCGCAAAATATCGGCCTTGGTGGCGGCGGAACTGCCTATCAGGATCTATATCACGCTAATTTCATTAATCCGGCTAACCTCATGATAAATCACTCCAAAAGGCCTTCCTTTACTTTGGGGCTTGCCGGGGGCATCTATACAAATACAGGAGGCAGCCTTCTTAATATCACAACTTATAATGACTATCTAACTTCCGGGCAGGTCATTGAAGGGCAGGATGCCGATGCAATGCTGAATCAATGGTTTGGAACTAATTCCTCAGAAATGCGCAGCGTTAACGCAGATATCGGTATTGTACCTTTGGGAATAGCATTTCGGCAAGACAACTGGTCAGTGAGCGGTGCAGCACGAGTTCGGGCTTTAGGCAACTCCGGATACTCAAGAGGCTTTGCCGATCTTATTTTCAGAGGGCTCGACTCAGATGTATTTAACGAATCCCGCGCAGTGAATATGAATCAGGAATTTCTGATATATAATGAAATCTCTCTGGGCTTTGCTACCACCGTTTTGAAAAGAGACAGGCTCTTCGGATTTGGAGAGAATGTGAGACTACATGTGGGTGTTGCCCCAAAATTACTAATGGCTGTGAACTATTCACGCTTCAACCTTACCTCTTCACTTCAAATTCAAAGTGCAACGAACCAGCAGAATGCACATATAAACCACAATTTTCACTACAGTTTCGAAACAACAGGCGATATATCTGATCAAATGGCCGAATACAATAGTCAGCGGCAAAATGGGGGCAGCCCTGAAATTGGAGATTTTATTGAACCATCAGGCGATGATTTCACAGGATTTAAAGGCACATCTGTTGGAGTGGATCTTGGCGCCACGCTAGAAATGGATATCGATGCAATTTCAGTTTTCGATTTTGGCTTTTTTCGTGGTGAAAAGAAACTCAGAGTGGGTCTCTCTCTCACTGATTTAGGTTCTGTAACTATTAATGATCGCACAAGAAGCTTTTCAGCGGGCGAGAATTTTAGATGGAATGGAATACATTACAATCAACAATCCGTTGATGAAGAGTTCGATGGTGATGACGGGAGTTATTTTGAGTCTGTTTTGAAAGACAGTGTAGGCAATGATGTTTACGGTAATTTCCTGACACAAGACCATTCTGGATTTAGCAAAAGCCTGCCAACAATGCTTAATTTTGGAAGTCACCTGCTTCTAGGCAAATTTAGCGTGATGTTTGATATCGGAACCGGCTTTACAGAAACAGGTACGAATAGCAAAAAGATGCATCTTGCCTTAGGGAGCGAATATAGATTATTAAATCGTATTCCTCTCAGAGTTGGTTATAGAACCGGTGGCTACAGCAGCTCAACCTATCACGCTGGAACAGGACTTGAATTCAGGAATTTCGAATTCAGTATAGGAGTTGCTGCCACAGCAAATTCTAAGCGAAACGGAGCAGCATTTGGCTCGGCCTGGTCGGGTTTGGTTGTACATTTTTGAACGATTAGAATGCATATACTCCGCTCTTATTAAGCTCTGTATTTGTAAACATGGCATCCATTCTTCAGTATTCATCTCTGCTGCGGCATCGTGCTCCTTGCATGCCGCTTCTCTCGTACACACTTCTTTTTTAAACAATTATAAGGAATAGACGATGCACCCGTTTTTTGTTCCTTACTCATTAAAAAGCTCTTTAATTACTCAAAAAAGCGCTATTTTATATGGGGCGCTATTTACTTATTTTCATCTTAAGCTTTGTTACTACATATTCCGATCGATAAAACATTAAGCCAGAAGTTCACTCAACGTCATGTCCGAAGACAGATCAAATACAGAATGGCCTCTATGGGAGGTTTTTTTTCAGCCGAAAGATGGCAAGCCTTTTGAGCATGCCGGAAATGTGCATGCACCGGATGCCGAGATGGCCCTCCAAAATGCTCGCGACACTTACGCCCGCAGGAATGAAGGAATAAATATCTGGGTGGTGCCGACGGATCAGATCACCGCATCATCCCCGGAAGACCGCGGTCCCTTTTTTGATCCGGCCAATGACAAACCGTATCGCCACCCACAGTTTTACACTGTCCCGCGATCCGTAAAAAAAAGAAATTGATTCAGATTTTAGACTGGAGACTGGAGGTGTGAAATTGTCTCATATCGCATATCTCTTGTCTCATATCCCGTAAACAGCTATTCACTTCACTAAATGAATTTATGAGCACTTTCGACACCCTACCCCAAACAAAACAAGAGTCACTCGTTGAGACACTACTGCGCCTTGCGGATGATCGGCTAATTCACGGTCATCGTCTTTCTGAGTGGGCCGGCCACGGACCGGAACTGGAGGAGGATCTTGCCCTTGCAAACGTTGCGCTCGATATGATAGGTCATGCGGCTTCACTATTAAGCTATGCGGCCGAACTGGAGGGAAAGGAAGATGAAGATTACTACGCCTATTTTCGTGATGATATCGATTTCAAAAACATCGCAATGGTTGAGCTTCCGCGTGGAGATTTTGCCTTTACCATCGCCCGGCAATTTTTGTTTAGCTCGTACAGCTATTTTCTGTATAAGGAACTGATCGAAACGGTTGAAGATGAACAGTTTAAAGGTATGCTGCAAAAACATTTTAAAGAGATAAAATACCATCTTCGACACAGCCGGGAATGGGTCCTTCGCCTCGGTGACGGTACCGACGAAAGTCATCACAGAGTCCAGGAGGCCTTTGATGAAATCTGGATGTACACCGGCGAAATGTTTAACATTGACGAGGCTGATTATGAAGGAATCAAACATAACGTTTATGTAGACGTTAATGAGTTCAAGGATGAATGGAAAAAGCTGGTATGCGCAATCCTTGAAGAAGCTACAATAACGGTACCCGATTTTGATCAGTATATGTTTACGGGTGCACGCCGCGGTCGTCACACAGAGCACCTTGGACCGCTTCTGGCACAAATGCAGTTTCTCAGACGATCTTATCCGGATGCGGAGTGGAGGTGATTTTGATGAATAATAGGGTAATGAGTAATGGGTAGTGAGATAATGTCAAAGTGTATATTTAATACGTGTATAAAACTCATTACCCAAGAATCTTAATTTAGACTTTTAATTAGTTTGTAGAGCATTTTTTGAATTGTGGTTAGATCTTCTATTAGCTGATTAAATTGAAATTTTGTAAGATAGTCAAGGCTATTTGAGATGATGAGTTATGTTTCCAGTTCAAATGACGAACCGTAAGCAATATTTAAAAGTGTCGGAATTCTTTTTTTCCTAAGCGCCCAGCACCTTCAGCAACAGTAGGACTGATTGATTCTACGCTTCGTCTTATTTGGGAAGTAATTCCATATTGTTCAATATTTGGAAACGTTTAAGTGCTTGTATAAATATCCGTAGCAATTGATACAGATTTATTCCAAACAGATAATTCTTTATAGTTATGCATATCTATTCTCCATTATTTTAAAAAGACTGTTTCACATATAATCCAATAAATTACAATACCTTACATTTTTTAGAAGTAAAATACCTAATACTCTATACACGATACCCATTACCCGATACAAGCACTATGAACAAGACAAAGACATTATCAAAAGAAAAAATCTGGACGTGGCTTGAAGAGGTCATAGATCCCGAGATTCCTGTGCTTAATGTTGTGGAAATGGGCATCGTGCGTGATGTTGAGATTGACGACGATGAAGTAACGGTGCGTATTACCCCCACCTATTCCGGCTGCCCTGCCATGAATGCAATCGAAATGGAAATCCATAAAAAGCTCAATGAAAAAGAGGTGTCCAGCTTCAAGGTTCTCACCGATTTTAAAGAGAGCTGGACTACAGATTGGATGACTGAGCACGCCAAAAAGAAGCTAAAAGAATACGGGATAGCTCCACCGGAGAAAACAGAAGAGAATGATGATGACTTTTTATCGTCCCTTAAAGGGTCACAGAAAATTGTTCCCTGCCCCTATTGCGACTCTCTTGATACGGTTCTTCAGAGCGAGTTTGGGTCCACCGCCTGCAAATCGCTGTATTACTGCAACGGATGTGAACAACCTTTTGAACACTTTAAATGCATTTGAAAGATGAAACCAGTTATAGTTTTTCTTGCAATATTTCTTCTAGCCACAGCCGTAACCGGCTTTGCTCAGTTTCGCGATCCTGACTTGCAAAAAGACGAAGCGCCAAAGGAGCTTACAACACTTCGTCTAACTCCCGAAATGTTCTCCAATCAACTCTATCAACCTGACTTTTATTCATATCCCACAAGCAACATACAAGGAACAGAAACCAAAACTACCCAGGCTGTCATTTACATCGGCAGTGTAATCATTCGCAATAAATTCGATCTCGGCTTCTTTACACCTGCTCCCTACCCCCGCACAGTTACTGAATACAATAATGCCGTCCGCAGGCAGATGTTCGACGCGGAACCCACCAGTCAACAGCGCCGATCCCCCGCCCTTTTTCGATTTAACTGAACTGAATTGTATAGGATTATTTTATAAGATTATGCACTAAACCAATAGTGTAATTGAAGTGATTGAATAGTCCACGTAAATTGTATTGAATATTCTTATTTTGTTTCCAATATTTCTAATCTGTTTAATAGCCTTTTATGTCACATATTCTCACTTCATTTAAAAGCAGCGTATTAACCGTAACACTCAATCGTCCGGACAAATACAACAGCTTCACGGAACCGATGGCTGTTAATCTTCAAAATGCACTTAAAGAGGCAGAGGCGGATAACGTTCGATGTGTAGTTCTAAAGGCAAATGGCAAAGCATTTTGTGCTGGACAGGATCTTTCGGAAGTTGTTGAACGGGCAAAGGATGATGACTATACTCTTGGCCAAACGGTTCAAACCAGCTACAATCCAATTATAAAAGCTATCCGGGAACTGGAGAAACCGGTAGTTTGTGCTGTCCAGGGTACTGCAGCCGGTGCAGGAGCCAATATAGTATTTGCCTGCGATATCGTAATGGCTTCCCATGAAGCGATGTTTATACAGGCGTTTAGTAAAATTGGCCTTATCCCTGACAGCGGCGGCACCTTTTTTATTCCGCGGCTTGTAGGTCTTGCCCGGGCAAACGCTATGTATCTGCTTGATGAAAAGATCACGGCTGACAGAGCGGTAGAACTGGGGCTCATTTATAAAGCGGTTACTCATGCCAAACTGGAAGAAGAAATCCATTTAATCGCGGAGAAGATCGCTTCAATGCCTACAAAGGGATTTGGTCTGTACAAGCAAGCAGTGAATTTATCCTTTAATAACAACCTTGATCAGCAACTTTCACTTGAAGCTGAACTGCAAACCATTGCAGGCCAAACGAGTGATTATAAAGAGGGTGTGGAGGCGTTTTTGGATAAGCGAAAGCCAAATTATTCCGGTGAATAGATCAAACTGGAATCACAACAAGTTCTTCCAGCTCGGTTCGAATTACGCTTCGCTTCAACCTTCTGTCGAACGTAATTAGATATGCATTCTGCTGGATTGCAAGAGCAAGGAACATGGCATCATAGAACGTTATCGGATAGTGTGCTGAAAGTTCAAACGATAGATGTTCTATTTCTTCAAATGATTTGTAATAAAAATTAAATTTTCTAAAATCATCAAGCCGCCTTTGACCCTCCTCTATTGTGATAAGACCCGTTCGAATCTTCTTCGATACAGTTGATTGAAACTCTATTCTCAGATAATCCGGTGCAAAATACTCTTGTTCATTTTCAAGTATTGCGATTGCTATATCTGAATCCAGTTCTCTGAATAACCATTTCGTTACTACAGAGGTATCAATAACATTCATCATCGTTCCCTATCATCACTGATCTCCTTGCTGCTGTCCGGAAAAATTTTTCCTGATGCCCTATACTTTTCCTGAATCTCACGTACTCTGTTGATTGCCTCCTCATTTTTGATACCTGAATGAGTTTCAAGAAGCTTTTTTAGTTCATCCTGCAAAGAACGATTGTTGTTATTTGATTTCTCTTTTAAACGTTCCAGTACTTTCTTATCGATATTTCTAATTAATACATCAGGCATAGTGGTATAATTTATGAAAAGTGATATCACTATGATAGCGCGATATTTCATTTTTTCCAACACATGGGTTTTGCATCTTGATTGCTTATTTTTGATACGAACTTAAATCAACCTCAAATCATCGAATGAGTTTAGATAGTAAAACAAATATCGGAGTTGTAGGAGCAGGTACAATGGGAACAGGAATAGCCCAGATTGCGGCTACGTATGGCCACAATGTTTACCTGTACGATGCTTATCCCGAACAGTTAAATAAATCAGAAGAGGGCTTGATCAAGATCCTCAATCGCCAGGTTGAAAAAGAGAGCATGAGCCAGGATGAAGTGGATGGCATATTGTCGCGAATTCATTTTGTGGATCACCTGAATGATTTCAAAAACTGCGGCATCGTATTTGAAGCCATTATTGAAGACCTGACAGCCAAACAGGACCAATTTGAACGGCTCGAGGCAATTGTGCCTAAAAGCTGTATACTAGCAACAAACACATCGTCTCTTTCCATAGCCTCAATTTCGTCCGCTTTAAAGCAACCTGAGCGGTTTCTTGGCCTTCATTTCTTCAACCCTGCCCCCCTGATGAAGCTTGTTGAAATTATTCCGGGAATTTCCACAGATCAGGCGTCTGTTCAGGCAGCACGTTCTATGATTGATTCCTGGGATAAAATAACTGTGCTTGCCAATGATACTCCCGGCTTTATTGTAAATCGCGTAGCACGCCCATTTTACGGCGAGGCACTCCGGCTATACGAGGAAGGTGTGGCAGATGCTGCCACTATTGACTGGGCCATGAAAGAGATTGGTGGATTTAAAATGGGACCCTTTGAGCTGATGGATCTGATAGGCCATGATGTTAACTATAAAGTTACAGAATCTGTATTTAAAGAATTTTATTACGATCCGCGATTCAAACCCTCATTTGCTCAAAAGAGACTGATTGAAGCCGGTCGCCTTGGACGAAAAACCGGTATTGGGTTTTATGAGTACGGGGATCGGGCTGACAATCCGGCTCCTGTGAAAGACAAAGAGCTAGGGGAGAAAATTCTCTCTCGAATTCTGGGGATGCTGATTAATGAAGCATGTGATGCAGTCTTTATGAATGTAGCCACGATAGAGGATGTGGATCTGGCGATGGAAAACGGTGTAAACTATCCCAAAGGTCTGCTTAAATGGGCCGATGATATTGGCCCGTCTACCGTACTCGACTGGATGAGCGCACTGCAGGTAGAATATCGTGAAGATCGTTATCGCCCCAACCCATTGCTAAAGCGCAAGGTCAGAAATAATGAATCGTTTTATGAATGAGTCAAACATTGATGCACCGTACGATATCGTCAGCTTCCTTCTGAAGAATGATACTTACAGCCGTTGGATAGGCGTTCAAATTGTAGAAGCAGAGTTGGGCCGATGTAAAATTGAGTGCAAAATCAGAGATGAAATGCTCAATGGTTTTAAAGTCGCTCATGGAGGCATCCTGTTTTCGCTTGCTGATACTGCTCTCGCATTTACTGCGGCAACTTACGGATTTGTCTCACTTACCATCGATAACTCCATTTCGATTACAAAAAAATCCTTCACAGGCAACGTGGTCACTGCAGAATCAAAAACAGTAAACTTAACAAATAAAACCGGTCTGTTTGACGTCAGATTGAGAAATGAGAAGAATGAGGTAATCGCTTTTATGAAAGGAACCGTCTACCGAACCAGTGATAAGATCGTTATTGATAAATAAAAAACGGTTCTACAGTCCCGATTTTTCGGGATTGCGGGTAACGAAAATCTTAGCATTTCAACCTTTAAGAAAAATCTGTCAGAAAATGATAGAATTAAGGGCAACAAATCACCAAGTGTTCCGGCCACGAAGGCATGAAAACACGAAGGTTTCACGAAGGATAGTACCCTGATAATTACGCACTTCGTGGTACTTCGGCCGCCAGCCGGCGGATTTATGGTAAAAACGATCCCGATATTTTAAGACTCTCTATTTGTTTCCTACATTGTCAAAGCATTTTTTAATGCTAAATACATTTCACCCACAATCCCGAAAATTCGGGACTCTAGAACCATAAAAACTAAGTATCTTATAGTTGATTACAAGTGCAAAACTTTTCACCCTGCGACTCGTATACGTTTCAAAATAAACTTCTGGTTGAGATATGGGACTAAAAAACGAAGCTAAATCGATATACGATACCAAAACATTCTACAAAGAGTATGTAAGCGGGATGAATTCAAGGCAGCTTGGAAAAGAATTTCAATCCGATTCCGAGCGTCTTAAGAAACTTTATGATGACGCACTCAAACAGAAAAATCCATCCACAACTCCGGAAAAAATTCCATTTATGCAGAAAGTACTTAGTTTACTTTCTGCTCTTACAAAACGACTAAACCCTGTGCGCCGACTTGTGTTTGGTGTGGCTCTCTCCGGTTTTTTACTTTACTTTGTTATTTCACTATTCGAATTTATCGGCATATTTACCTTATTCAGCGGTCTGAAACCTCTGCTTATGCCCGCCGCATTTATCTCAGTTTTAGCCATACTCTTAATTGAGCTTCTTGAAAAATCAGATGTTCAACAGGAACTAAACTTTGCCAGAGACATTCAGCTCAGTCTTCTCCCCCCTTCAACCATTACAAACAAGACTCTTGAAGTCTACTCCTTTGCAGCTACGGCCAGTGAGGTTGGCGGCGATTATGTTGATGTAATTAAAACCAATAAAGGCACATACGTTATCATAGCTGATGTATCCGGCAAAGGTATGAGTGCAGCCCTCTACATGGTTAGAATTCAGGCTTTGGTTCACCTTTTAATCAATAAAGAGCACCCTACACCTAAAGAGCTTCTCCTTGAATTAAATAACTATATCAAATCGAATAAATCGGACAAGACATTTGTAACGGGCTGCGTAGCGTTTTTTCCAAATGACGATGCCTCTTTTACATTTGCCCGTGCAGGGCATAATCCTCCGGTTCTGTACAGTCATGAACATGAAACTACATTTAACCTCAGAACAGACGGGTTTGCACTGGGCATGACAACCACAAACATCCTGAAGGAAAAAATGGTGGAAAAAAAATTCCGTTTTCAAGAACAGGACAGCATTTTATTCTATACCGACGGGCTTACTGAAGCGCGGAATGACCAGGGTGAAGAGTACGGAGCGGAGAGAGTTGAAGGCATAATGTCTATTTATGGATCTCTCCATTCCAAAACGATCTCTAAAAAGGTTCAGTCCTCTTTAGAGTCGTTTATTGGAAGTGAAAAGAATCTTGATGACATCACATTTACTGCCGTTCACCGAAATCCTGAAGAAGGAATAATCAAAAAGGAGTAGTACTTACTTAACAAGTGCTAAACCGTTATCGACAACCTTCTCTGCGGTAAGTCCAAGATGTTCATAAACCTGTTCAAAAGGAGCAGATTCACCAAAGCGATCAATCCCCATCACGATGCCTTCGCTACCTGTGTATTTCTGCCATCCCATAGACGAAGCCGCTTCCATTGAAACCCGTGCTTTAACATCGGGCGGAAATACCTTGCTTTTATAGGCATCATCCTGTTTTTCGAAAAGCTCCCAGCTTGGCATACTAACTACGCGGGTGGCAACACCTTTGGATTCAAGTGTTTCAGCTGCAGAAACTATAATTTCAACTTCTGACCCTGAAGCCATCAAAATTAAGTCAGGTGAGCCTCCGGATGCCTCTTTAAGGATGTAGGCTCCTTTCTCGGTTCCTGATGCTTTTCCGTAAACGGATCGGTCAAGGGTTGGCAGGTTTTGACGTGTTAAAACCATTACTGATGGACCTTCAGTGTTTTCAACAGCTGCTTTCCAGCAGTAGGACGTCTCATTTGCATCAGCGGGCCGTAAAACAGTTACGTTTGGCGTTGCTCTCAATGCAGCAAGATGCTCGATCGGCTGATGAGTCGGACCGTCTTCGCCCAGTCCAATACTATCATGTGTAAACACAAATATGGAGGGGATATGAGAAAGTGCCGCTATACGGATGGATGGCTTATTGTAGTCAGAAAAAACGAGGAATGTCGCTCCAAATGGAATAATGCCGCCATGAAGAGCCATGCCGTTCAATGCAGCCGCCATACCGTGCTCACGCACTCCGTAATGAAGGTTTCTGCCTTTATAGTTATCGGCCTGATATATTCCTTTACCGTCCATATCTGTTTTAGTACTGCCGGTTAAATCAGCAGACCCGCCAACCAGGTTGAAGATGTGATCAGCCATTTGATCCAGTACTTTTTTGGAAGCGCTCCGTGTTGCAAGACCTTTAGGGTCTGCCTTAAATTCAGGAATCACTTCCGACCACTTTTCCGGCATATCGCGGCTTACGAATTTTTTAAAGAGTACTCCATCGGCCGGGTATATCTTTTCATAATCAGCTAGATTAGCCTTCCACTCTTTTTCAGCAGCGGCACCTGATTCCCTGGCTTTCAACATCTCATTTTTTACTTCATCAGGAATATGAAAAGGTTCGTCGTGTGGCCAGTTTAACCGCTCTTTTGTAAGCTTTATTTCATCTTCTCCAAGTGGAGAACCGTGCGATGCAGCTGTACCCTCTTTATTTGGGCTTCCGAAACCGATGGTTGTTTTACACTCAATCAAAGATGGCGTATCTGTGGATTGTGCATTTTTAATTGCCTCTTCGATCTCCTGGTGATTGTGGCCATCAATCTGCTGAACATCCCATCCATAGGCTTTAAATCTTTTTTTTGTATCGTCTGTAAAGGCAAGATCGGTCGAACCGTCGATTGAAATTTTGTTTGAGTCGTACAGATAAATCAGCTTACTCAATTTCAGATGGCCCGCCATGGAGGCACTTTCATGAGAAATACCCTCCATTAAATCTCCGTCACTTACAATAGCATAGGTAAAATGATCAATGAGTGTTTGATCCTCTTTGTTGAAGGTTTCAGCCATAAAACGCTCCGCCATCGCCATACCAACACCTGTACCAAAGCCCTGACCCAGTGGTCCGGTTGTAGTTTCCACGCCCGGCGTCATTCCAAACTCAGGATGCCCCGGGGTAATACTTCCAAGCTGACGAAAGTTTTTTATCTCTTTCAGTGAAACTTCATAGCCCGTTAGGTGAAGCAGAGAATAGAGAAGCATCGATCCGTGACCGGCCGACAACACAAATCTGTCCCGAGCAAACCAGTGAGGATTTTCCGGATTATGTTTCAGAAATTTTGTCCACAATACATAAGCTGCATCAGCCATTCCCATAGGCATACCCGGGTGTCCGGAATTAGCGGCCTGTACAGCGTCCATGGAGAGTGTTCTGATCGTATTTACACAGAGTTCATCAAGTTTTGGAGCAGTAGTCATTTCAATTTATTTATTGATATTATCTTTGCATTGAAGATAGAGAAGATGGGAGCTATTGGAAAATAAAAGACATAAAAAAAGGCTGCTCTGATAAACATCAGAACAGCCTTTTGAATTTTATTGCTATAGAATTTTATCTTCGGCCACTTGCAGAATATCCTTCACACTCAAGCTCAAACCTGAGTTCATGTGAAGCAGGTTCTGAAAAATCGCCATAGTTTGCATTTTCAAAGGCATCGCAAGCGTTTGTCACTTGATTCAGGCCTTTATAAGCAGTACCGAGTTCAAAGTATATTTTAGCTCTGTCTGTAACACCACCGGTCTCAAATTCAAGTGCCTTGTTTGCATGCTCAATTGCATGTTCAAAGTTACCTCTGGTATTGCTGATCTCTGAGATACGGTAGTGCGCATCTGCAGATTCAGAGTCGTATTTGTCAACCATGTTCAAAAGCTCAATAGCACGGTTATAACGCCCTTCATCTTTCAAGTTAACAGCTCTGAAAATTAACTCTTCAGCTGCACTCGATCTTGCATTGCCAAGGGTTCTGTCGTCACCAAGCTGTTCCGCAAGTTCAATGGCCCGGTCGTAATATTCAATTGTCTGATCTATATCAGCGGGGTTTTGTTTTTTGTAAACAATGGCTCGCTGGTAGTAAGCTGTAGGATAGTTAGGATTTAATTCCAGAGCTCTATCAAGACTAGCCATGGCATCTTCCAGATCATCATTCCTAAACTGGATGGTTGATTTCAGATAGTAAAGTTGTGGGAGCGCACGGGTGGTTTGCTGAACGACCTGTTCATCATTAAACTCTTCACCTGCTTCCCGGGCATCTGTAAATAATTCGATTGCCCTGTCAGCTGCTTCGATACTTCTTTCCTGCTGATACTGCTGAAATGCTCTGGTAGCGCGACTATAGTACACACGTGGCAACTGTCTAATTATACGCTCAGAGATATCTTCCAGTTCATTTTCATTGGCTATATCAAGAGCTGCACGATATGTATCAATTGCATCCTCCAACTGATTAGCCCCAGCAAGATCTTGAGCTTCGTTATATAGAGTAACAGCTTCAGCTCGCATATCTTCCTGAGCGGTAGCTGATTGAGCAATACCGAATGCCAAAGCCAGTGCAATCAGGACGGATAAAAATTGGCTGTAAGATTTCATAATGCTTTTTGGTTTATTTGTGATTTCAAGAGTAAAAACGGGATTAACATACTAATTTTTTTGCTATGGTTCAGTAAGCAATATATTATTATTAACAACAGATAGAATAAATTGTTTCTCAGAAAGAAAAGTTCGGTCTTGGTTTCCTTTTTTGGTAGAACTCACATACATGTTTCACCGCTTCCTCTTCGCTATCTGTTACCATAAACAGGTCTGTATCGTCTTTGGAAATATAACCGCCATGAACAAGCTGGTTTTCTATCCAGTTACCCAACCCTTCCCAGTATTCCGTACCAACTAAAACAATTGGAATTTTTTGGATTTTATTTGTCTGAATAAGCGTCAGCGTTTCAAATAATTCATCAAGCGTGCCAAAACCGCCAGGAAATACAATAAATCCCTGTGCATATTTTACAAACATAACCTTCCTGACAAAGAAATATTTAAAATTAATCTCATATTTAGCATGCACATATTCGTTGATTCCTTGCTCATGCTCCAGGTCAATACCAAGTCCAACAGATTTTCCACCCGCGTTTTTGGCTCCTTTATTTCCGGCTTCCATAATTCCGGGGCCTCCTCCTGTTATAACACCAAAACCATTCTCTGCAATAAGTTCTGCCGCCCTCATTGCTTTAATGTAATAGTGGTTATCATCTTTAAGTCTGGCAGAGCCAAAAATGGAAATACAGGGACCCACCTCCATCATTTTGTCATACCCGTCTACAAATTCCCCCATAATTTTGAAAATACTCCAGAGGTCGTCACTCCCCTTTTTATCAAAATGATCGGGTGGCATATTCTTTTTAGTGAAATATTCAGGTGCAGACATACAATTATTTTTTATTTAGTTGGATGGATAACTTTAATCCGGGAGCGTTGCCGGCAATTAAATCAGGTCCCAAAATGGTGGTTGCAGAAAGATCATCAGACACATCGAAGCTTCTCATATGAGCAAATACGTACGCATCTGCCGCGTTTAAACCATAGGCAAGAGCCATCACAATAAACATTAAATCTCTTCTGTTCCTTAAATCGTTTCTGTTTTGCTGTAGCTGATTGCTATTTATTCCTTCCAAACGTTCGGGAGTAGGACCAAATTTAAAATCACTGTCCTCACCCCTTTGCACGTTATAATATGCAGCACGGTAATCTTTATAATCCTGATGGACTGTGTAAGTATAATAACCGATGCCTGAAAACAGGCCGTAAATAATCGGTATTTTCCAGGCCTGGCGATTTTCAATTTGTCCCCATCCGGGAATCATTAGTGATTTATATAGCACAGATTTAGGTTCCGGATACTCTTCACGCTCCGGTTGCTCGTCAACAGATACGTAATGATTCATGTAAGAATCGTCAATTCTTAAATCGAGCAGTGTATAATCTTTTTTGATGAAAGATTGCTGGCTGAGAGCTGACTCACAGAGTACCACCATTAAAAATAAGAGGCTAACTATCTTCATCAATGATCTGCAGAAGACGTTCGAGATCATCATTTGAGTAATACTCAATACGAATTTCACCGCCATCGCCTTTCTGTTTGATATTTACTTTTGTGCTGAGATTACTTCTAAGCCTTTTCTCGATAGTGTTTAGAAATGGAGATGTTTGTTTTTGCTTTATTTTAGAATTTATTTGTACGTTCTTCTTATCAAGCGAACGTACGAGCTCTTCTGTTTGACGCACAGAGAGTGATTTTGCCAATATTTTTTTTAGCAGTGCTTTTTGATCAGAATCTTTTTCTACGTTAATGAGTGAGCGGGCATGGCCGGTAGAAATTTTTTCATCGCGCAGTGCTGCCTGAATAAAGTCGGGCAGCTGCAGCAGGCGCATCATATTTGTAACTGTAGATCGGTTTTTTCCAACACGCTCAGCAACTTCCCCCTGCGTGTAGCTGCACTCTTCCATCAGCCTTTGGTAGCCCATGGCAACTTCCAGTGGATTAAGCTGCTCACGCTGAATATTTTCAATCAAAGCAAAAGCAATCATCTGCTCATCATCAACTTCTCTGATATAGGATGGGATTTCATCGAGGCCTGCCAGTTTCGATGCCCTTAACCGCCTTTCTCCGCTAATCAATTCGAACCGTTTTTCGCCAAGGTAACGAACCGTAATTGGTTGAATCAACCCATGCTTTTTGATAGAATCAGCCAGTTCTTCAAGAGCTGTTTCTTTAAAATCTTTCCGGGGCTGATGGGGATTAGCCCGAATGTGATCTACAGGAATATTAAGAACCACATTTACCTTCTCTACAGGCTCAATGGGAACTGCAGTCTTGGTTTTTTCAGCAGAGTTTTTATCATCATTATCTCCTGAATCTTTATCATATTCAGGAAAAAAAGCTCCCAAACCTCTGCCAAGCACTTTTTTCGTCATCCGCTAATCTCCTCAGCCCGCAAAAGCAGGGCTATCTTTAAACATTTTTTTATTCCGCTGAATAATTTCTCTCGCCAGCGAAAGATAGTTTTTTGCTCCGGCACTTGTTGCATCGTATAGAATAGCGGGCTTGCCAAAACTTGGAGCCTCCGCAAGGCGCACATTCCTGGTTATTACCGATGAAAAAACTCGATCGTCAAAATAGCGTTTCACTTCGTCAGCCACCTGGTTCGAAAGCCTTGTTCGGGTGTCATACATCGTTAGCAGAACACCTTCAATTTCGAGATCAGGGTTCAGATGCTGTCTTACAATTTTTATAGTGTTCAGCAGCTGCCCGAGTCCCTCTAGCGCAAAGTATTCGCACTGTACCGGAATTAGCACTGAATCAGATGAAGTAAGCGCATTAATGGTAAGCAGCCCAAGAGAGGGAGGGCAATCAATAATAACAAAATCGTATTTCTGCTTAATATCTTCAACAGCTTTTTGTAGAATTCGCTCCCGCTCGCTTCTGTCAACCATCTCAATTTCAGCACCTACAAGGTTGATATGAGACGGTACAAGATCTAAATAATCCAGTTCTGTTTCACGAACAGCATCATCCATATTAATACCGCCCACCATTACTTCGTAAATTGAGTTCGATACCGTACTCGATTCAATTCCGAGACCACTGGTAGAATTACTCTGTGGATCGATATCAATAAGCAGCGTAGAGTGCTCAATGGCGGCAAGACTGGCCGCAAGATTAATAGCTGTAGTGGTTTTACCCACCCCACCTTTTTGATTTGCAATAGAAATTACTTTTCCCATTCAATAGTAGAGACAAAGTTTGGATTAACACGATGTGAATATAAGCCTCAGTATTCCCCTAACCAAAATAAGTTATGCACATAATAATGTGTATATCTTTGACAATTGGTGTTTAAACAATTTAAACGAGGTTTTTTAAATACTATTTAACGGTGATTATTTCCAGTCAGCTGAAGTGAGTGATTTGAAGACTCGCGATTAAACAGATTATCTGCGGAGCGTAGCTTCATGTTATTGTAATTAAAATCTGTTACCCTTGTATTTAAGTTACCACTGTCGAACCCTCCCAGTTTCAAGACGTTGTTTCGATCAACCCATGGTGTTGTAGCTGTAGAGGCGGATTGTGATTCACCGCTTTGCATCATAGCCGGAGAGGAAAATTGAACCGATGCATTCGCCGGGTTCCCCTCTGTTTCAAAGGGATTTTCCAGCAGAAAAGAGCCAGCAGTAAGTCCTAGCAGCAAAATAGCGGCCGATATGTAGAAATGAAGGGGATTTCTATTTGATCTGGAAGATTTATTTGCTGCAAAGGTTAAAACAGAATCGGAAATATTTTGGGGGGGAACGAGCGTCGGTAGTTTGGAGAGTCTTCTCTGCATTCGTTTAATCGATTCAACTTCGATAAGCAGATCAGGATTTTGTTTGAGTTCCCGCTCAAACTCAATTTTTTCGGCGGGATCTAACTCATCTAAAATATACTTTATACTTTTCGTATCTCTTTTACTCATACACTATTTGGTTCTTTCTCATGCTCCTCATCAAACATTTTGCGCAGATTTATAAGGGCGTACCTCATTCTACCCAAAGCTGTATTGATGGAAACATCCGTTAGTTCAGCGATTTCTTTAAATGGCATTTCATAATAATGCCGCAACATTACAACTGTGCGCTGCT
This sequence comes from uncultured Rhodohalobacter sp., assembly GCA_964644975.1. GTDB lineage: Bacteria > Bacteroidota > Rhodothermia > Balneolales > Balneolaceae > SW132. The sequence goes on along the minus strand of CAZXYQ010000002.1, from coordinate 11,569 downwards.
CTTCAGGCAAGTTAGAAATATGCTTCAACAGTTCTGATGTTGACTCATCAAGTTCCAGCTTTTCATCTTGTCCCACAGCTCCTTCATCAGGCAAACGGTCGTAAAAATCTGTTTTCGATTCGTCATCATACGATCCATTAACGTCGACAAATCGTTTTTGTTTTCGAATATGATCAATTGTTGCATTATGTGCAATTCTCATTACCCAGGCAATCCATTTTCCCTGCTCATTGTACGTATCGTCCATTTTGGTAATTACTTTCGTAAATGTTTCCTGAAAAATATCGTTGGTAACCTCACGATTATGTACCATGCTGAAAATATATGAGTACACTTTTGCCTGGTGTCTGTTCATCAGTTCTTTAAACGCAAGCTGGTCGTTATCCTTACGATACAGATGAACCAATTCACGATCTTTCATTTGATCGTAATTATCAGGGATATTCTTTGATTTATTTAGTCGCATAATATTAATGGGTTTAGTTCTTTATGCACTATTTTAAAAACAAATTGTTTGACACCTGCATTCATACACAGAATCCAATTGTATCAAATATGTAATTAATTTAACGTAGAATAAATAAAACAGAACAACTATAATTAATCTATAACATGTTGATGTTAGAAGGTTAAAAGATCCTTCTGAAATATTTACGGAGATAATTCGAATTAGTTCCCTCTAACACAATTGTTTATACAAATTGATATTGGAATATCTATTCTGTAATTACTGATTTGATTGTTAATTTGTTAAGCAAAGTCTGTGTCTTTAACCTTGGATGACCTCATTGCTATAAGCCATGAAATACTTTGAAATTTATTATCATTAGAGTTAAAATCGGTTTAGAAACATGAAAAACACCTCACGATATTTATTTCTTTTTGCTACAGTGAAGTTGATTGTTTTATTGATGCTCTTGCCAAGTCAACTTACTGCCCAGCAACTCTACCTGAATGAAATAGTTGCCTCCAACGGATCAGGAATTGCCGATGAGAATGGCGATAACGAAGATTGGATTGAAATTTACTATACCGGAGATGAACCGCTGAACCTGGAAGGGTTTGGACTCTCAGATGATTACGACCGCCCTTATCGGTGGGTATTCCCCGATATTACCGTACAACCGGGTGAGTACCTGCTTGTCTGGGCTTCCGGAAAAGATCGTAGTGATCCGGCAGGTGAGCTGCATACAAATTTTTCAATTTCATCCTCTGGAGAAGAGGTGCTGATTACTGAACCGGGCGGAGTTCGAATTGATGAACTGGAGCCGACCGCAATTCCCACCGATATCAGCCTGGGCCGCTACCCCGACGGCACCGGCGACTGGTACTTCTATAACCAGCCTACCCCGGGAGAACCCAACGGTGATCACGGCTTCCGGGATATTCTCGAACCCGTAACACTATCACACTATGCGGGATTTTACTCGTCGCAATTTGATCTTGAGCTGACTCATCCCGACCCTGACGTCACCATTTATTATACGCTGGACGGATCAGAACCTAATGCAGATAATATAGGAGGGCAAGCTTACGAATATATGGCTCAATATCGCCCATCCGGAGATTTGGAAACCCGCTCTTATCAGACGTTCGAATACAGCTCTCCCATCACAATAAAAGATCGTACGGATCAGCCCAACTATGTGAGTCGCATGCAGTCAGCGTACGAAAGTAGTACGAATCCTTATTACTATCCATCTGAACCAATATTCAAAGGCACTGTAGTACGTGCAATAGCAGTAAAAAGTGGATCTGCACCGGCTCGTACTGCAACACACTCCTACTTTATCACGGATCTTACCTCAGACCGCTTTGGGTTACCCGTATTTTCATTTGCAATACAGGAAGATGACCTGTTTGATTATGAAAACGGTATCTACGTGCCGGGTAAGGTCTATAATGATAACAATCCCTCTCAGGCAGACGGACATGCCGCGGCAAACTATAATCGCCGCGGAATAGAGTGGGAGCGGACAGCTTCGATAGAGTTATTTGATGATAAAACTGCCGAACTGCTACACAGACAAGATATCGGCATTCGAATACACGGAGGATGGAGCCGGGCCCATCCAATGAAGTCCCTAAGACTGTATGCCAGAAATCAATATGGTGAAAACCGGTTCTATCACCCACTGTTTCCCGACCAGCCTTATAACGAGTATAATCGTCTGATGCTGCGCAATTCCGGGAACGACTGGGCTGAAACAATGTTTCGCGATGCGATGATGCAGGGAATTATCAAACATATGAAATTCGATACCCAGGCGTACCGCCCCCACATCATATTTTTAAATGGAGAATATTGGGGCATTCATAATCTTCGTGAACGATACGACAAACATTATCTGTCACGTGTACACGGTGTCGATTCAGAAAATCTGGATATTCTTGAGGGAAACGCGGTAGTAAAAGAGGGAGACAATCATCACTACGCTGAAACACTGAATTTTATGAGAGAAAACGATCTTTCAAACCTGGAAAACTATCAATACATTCAAACGCGTATTGATGTAGAGAACTACATCGACTATCAGATAGGACAGATATTCGTGGGTAATACAGACTGGCCGGGAAATAATATCGATTTCTGGAGGTACCGTACCAATGAATATGATCCCAATGCTTCCGGGCAACAAGACGGCCGCTGGCGATGGTTGGCATATGATCTTGACTTCGGATTTTACCTCTTCGGAAGAGGACCCGATTACAATACACTGCGTCATGCTCTCGGAGAAATCTCACATCCGCACGGAAACCCTGCCTGGTCAGTGGAGCTGTTTAATCTTTTTATGGAAAGCGAGGAATTTAAAAGTTCGTTTATAAATCGCTACTTAGACCAATTAAACAGCGGTTTTAAATCCGAACGCATGATCGGAATCATAAACCGGATGGCGAAAGTCATTCGTCCTGAAATAGCTGAACACATTCAGAGATGGAGCAGACCCTGGGGCACTATAAACAACTGGGAGAACAGAATATCCGACCAGCTTATCCCCTATGCAGAAAAACGCTCGCATTTCTCTCGTCAGCATCTTCGGAACTATTTCAATATCCAAGACGAACATGATGTCACTGTAGATATCTCTGACCCCGCTGCAGGATTTGTTCTCGTGAACACAATTGCCATCAGCGGGGAGACGCCGGGGGTCGACCCGGAGCCGTATCCCTGGTCAGGAACCTATTTTGAAGGAATCCCCATCACACTGAAAGCCGCCCCCTTGCCCGGCTACCGATTCTCTCATTGGGAAGGGATTGATGCCGAACATCACCTTCCGAAAATCAACAGAAATCTCACCCAGTCGCTATCGGTTACCGCCGTGTTTGAGGAAGATCCCGATGCCGACCTCTTTCCAGTTGCGCACCGGCTAAACGAGAGCTCCTATCAATTAAGTGAGTGGCCTGCAGATGCCGAGGCGGGAAGTTATCCCAACAACATGGCGTTTGCCTATATGGATGAGCTCGATCCGGAGATCACGGCAAACGTTGCCGGTTTTACCGATGGTGTGTACGACCTGGAATCACGCACCCGCATTAACGGGCTTGGCAGCGATGGATTTGCGTTTATCAACACCGGTAATGAAGATGGAAACCCCGGGTATCCCGGCACCACACTCGGCGGGGCGATCCTGGCACTTGATACTCGGGACATGAAAGAGATTTCCGTGCACTGGCAAGGCCGCACCATCCGTCCCAACTCACGTGTATACAACCTGCGGCTCCAATATCGCATTGGTAACGAAGGAGAGTTCCAGGATTTGTTGAATGATGAGGGTAAACCGGTGGAATATGAACGAAATGAAGAAGAGGGTCACAGCGAATGGATCGGGCCGGTGATGCTGCCGCAAGAGACCGGTAACAAAGCTTACGTTCAGCTCCTGTGGCGCTACTATTTCACCGGTGTGAGGCTGGATGAAGAGAGCGGCCAGCGATCCAAAATGGCGGTAACGTCCGTCAGCGTGAATGGCGAAACATCGACCGACATTGAACCGGAAACAGAAATACCCCGGGATGTCCATCTCGATCAAAACTATCCCAATCCCTTTAATCCGGTAACGGTTATCGGGTATCAGTTACCGGTTCGAAGTGATGTGCGTCTTGAAATATTTGATATGCTGGGACGCCGTGTTGCCGTGCTTGTTGATGGCCCGGTTCAGGCGGGCAGCCATCAGGCAACTTTCGACGCCTCTGATCTCTCCAGCGGCGTTTACGTCTACCGCCTCACGGCCGGTAACGCCGTTCAAACCCGCCAGATGGTGCTGGTAAAGTAAGAAGATCGTCTGAACACAATTTAGTTACCTGTCATATGTCTTTAGAACATTTACAGAAAATTTAGATTAAATAATAACTCTGCCTGTGTTGGTTTCAAGAAAACCTGTGAGCGTTATATATTGTACCACAAAAAGGAGTTATGCTTTCTATAACATGTATGAAATATTGCTAACATCTTAAGTTTGTAATCCAAGCTTCAATCAGGTCAACATGGATTGATTTGAATGGATGCTTTAATCCGCATCATTATAAAATTGATACACCAATTCACCCTTTTTCTCACCTATCGCCTCTTTTAGCAGGCTTTCATCGGACTGCTTCACTTTTTTTACGGACCCAAAAAGTTTAATAAGTTCAGCAGCTGTTTTTTCGCCAATCCCGTCTATCTCTGTGAGCTCCGTTTTTATCGTTCGTTTACTACGTTTATCTCTGTGATAGTTGATCGCAAACCGGTGCGCTTCATCGCGAGCCCGCTGAAGAAGCTTCAGTGCCGATGAAGTTTTCGGAATCATATAGGGATCAGCTTTCCCCGGCAGAAACACCTCTTCTAGACGCTTTGCAATTCCGGCAATTTCACATTCGCCTTCAAAACCAATCTCTCTCAGACCTTCAACAGCAGCACTCAACTGGCCTTTACCGCCGTCAATCAGAATCAAATCCGGCGGCTGAAGCTTCTCCTTTTTTACACGCTTGTAGCGACGCATCACTATTTCTTTCATTGATGCAAAATCGTCGGCTCCAACCACAGTTTTTATTTTAAATCGTTTGTATTCACTTTTCCGGGGCTGTGAATCCACAAAGCAGACCATCGATGCCACCGGATCCGTACCCTGCGTGTTGGAGTTATCAAAACACTCAATTCTGCGGGGCAGTCGCTGCAGATGGAGGTACTCTTTCAAATCCTTTACCGATTGCGGTATCCTCTCCTTTTCAAACTTCTGTTTCTCAAGCTTTCGCTGACCCAGGTTCAGTTTTGCGTTCGATATCGCCATATTAATCAGATGTTTCTTCTCCCCTATTTTTGGAACCCGAATCGGTACTTTCTTCTGATGCTGTTCCCAAAGATATTCAGCCAGAGGTTCCGAATCCTCCATCTCTTCACTGATGTAGACTTCATCGGGAATAGCGCCAGCAAACTGACCGGTGTAGTAATCTTCCACAAACGACTGGATCATCATCTCTCTTGATGATTCTGATATATTTTTCAAAAACCTGTGAAATTTCCCGATCAGCTTCCCTTCACGAACTTTAAACAGAACGCCGCACGCTTCCAGCAGCTCCTCGTCCACTTCAATCGCAAAAATATCGCGATTGACCTGCTTGTTGTCTACAATTTTCATCTTCTGGTTATATTTTACCAGAGATTCCATACTGTCGCGAAGTTTTGCGGCCTCCTCAAAAGCGAGAGCATCTGAGGCGATCTGCATCTCCTCTTTGATCTCGCGAATCAGGTCTTCCGTCTTACCAGTCAGCAGACGCTCCACTTTATCTATTGCGGTTTGATACTCCTCCTCATCCCAGTCACCTGAACAGTTTTCAAGGTAATCGTCAAAGCAGGAGTGCCATTTTGGTGCTCCCCGCGATTTGTCGATCATCTTTGGGGAGACCGCACAAGTGCAAAGGTTAAATGTCTTGCGAATCGTCTCCAGCATTCTGCGCATATGCCCTACATGATCATATGGGCCGAAGTACTTACTGCCGTCCCGAACAACTGTACGCGTTGGGTAAACCCTTGGTTTTTGACCTTGTGTGATGCAAATGTAGGGGTACGATTTATCATCGCGGTACATGATGTTGTAGCGCGGCTGATATTTCTTGATCAGGTTGTTTTCAAGGATCAGCGCTTCCGCCTCAGAATCCGTAACGATTACTTCTACGTCATCTATTTTTGATATCATTACTTTCAGGCGGCCGTCGTGGTAGCGCGATTCCTGAAAATAGGAACGGACACGATTACGCAATTTTTTTGCCTTACCCACATAGAGGTGATTCCCACGTTTATCCTTAAACTGGTAAACACCGGGCGTCAGCGGCAGATGGTCTACTTTTTCTTTAACTGTTATTGACATAAGAGCAACATTCTATTTCATCAAAAATAGTAAACCAACCTGTCGGGAAAAACATTTACCTCGAATTATTCATAAAACCATTTATGGTTAAAGAAAAGCCTTGAAGTGTTTCTGCACAGACAAAAAGTCTGCAACCCAAATTTGAAATGCCAAATTTCTTTATGAATACGCTGGTAATATGATCGTATTTATTGAAAAGCTGAATTCAAATTTATCTACAGGATCTGAGTTCATAATAAATCACAATGATTAGTATCTTCCGTTCCGAAAGCAAATTTAGCTTAAAGCTCCGTTTCTTATGAATTCCACCGGAACCGATCCCGATATTCCAATCCTGTATGAAGACAATCACCTGCTGGTTGTAAACAAGCCTGCTGGTCTGCTCTCGCAGGAAGATCACACCGGCCGGCCCGATCTGCTGAATTTATGCAAGACATACATCAAAAAAGAGTACAACAAACCGGGCAATGTTTTTTTGGGACTGTTGCACAGGCTGGACAGACCTGTTAGCGGTGTGATGGTATTTGGGAAAACATCAAAAGCAGCCTCAAGAATCAGCGAGCAGATACGGGCTCGAAAAGTGAAAAAGTTCTACATGGCTATTCTTGACGGTGATCCCCCTCCAAACGGGGTACTCGAGCACCATCTGCTTAAAAACCATAAGAACAATGTAACTGAGGTAATTCATTCTCCCCGCAAAGAGAGTAAGCTGGCTAAGCTCTCTTTTAAGACCGTTGAAAGAATAAAAAAGATGGCGCTGGTAGATATTAACCTGGAGACAGGCCGCGCACATCAGATTCGCGTTCAGTTTGCGGAGATAGGTGCTCCTGTCCATGGCGATAAACGGTATGGTACATCATCAGCCGATCCAATTGCCCTTCACGCTCATAAGTTTCGACTGATTCACCCCACGCAGAAAGAAGAGATGGAATTTATTGCTCCAATCCCGGGACATGCTCCCTGGAACCAATTCAAAAATAAAAAACCGAACCCTTGAAGGTCCGGCTTTTTAAAACTAATTGGTTAATCAAGGGTTAGAGCTATTATTGTGTCAAGCTAAAAATGACGGTTTAGACCGATATTTAACATTTACCTTAACACTACACTATCTGCGGTTCCTGATTTACAACCGCTGGTTTCCAGGCAGACTGTGTGCTATCGAGTGCTTTCTGACCAATATCTTTTGCTCGTTGCGGGTTTTCGATCATCTCTCGTGCAACAACAAGCGGCACTACTTTGCTGATTTCGGTAATCAGGTTTGTGCAGTCAGACAACTGTTTTTGCGTTAGCTCAGCAAGCAGTTCATCCTCTTCTGCAAGCGCGTGTGTGTACAGCATGGTATATCCAATTGTAATCATGGAAAGTGCTGTGTAATCATCTCGCAGCATTTTTGCCATTGTATCGCTACGTGCACCATCTATAAGGCCTGCAACAGAGCCGGCAAATGTAGCTATCTTCGTTTTGATATCGGATGTCATCTTTCCGCCCAGTCGTTCAACATGGCGTTCAAGTGATTTCACATGCTCTGAAGAGATCTTATCGAGTTCATGTATCAACTCGATTGCATTTTCATCCTTTAGTTCATCAGAGGATTTCTGTTTCTTAACTGCGTTCATGAAATGACTTTCAAGAGCGAGCAAATCAGATGTATATCTTCTAAGTGATTTATTTTCTTTAGCACTCATAATAGAATGATTTAAATTAGACTTTATTCTACCATTATAACGTGCCTTAGCTTACTCACGTTCGAAATGTAAGCAGTTCGCTGAGATGAAATCCAAATATCATTTCTATTGCCTTACCTTAGAGAACTCGTCTTGTACCCAAATATCTGGATGCCCAGTACCTCTGATCAAGTCTTGAAATCATAACGCCAGAAGAAACGGAGGCGTGTAAAAAGCGGCCGTTCTCCATCGCAATTCCAACATGCAGGAGATCACGGCCTGTGCGAAAGAAAATAAGATCTCCCGGCTGCAGATGATTTCTCCGAACACTACTGCCCTCCTGAAGCTGTTGACGTGTATTGCGCGGAAGAGTCAACCCGAAATACTCTTTAAAAACAATTTGTATAAAAGATGAGCAGTCTACCCCGCTGATACCGGATCCTCCCAAAATATAGGGTGTTCCTTCCCACTCCTGGTGTGCGCTGTTCAATGCTTCTAAAACGTTAGCATGACGATTTGTGTTGTCGACCGGTTGCTGGTGCGCAATCTGTTGATTAGCAACACCACAACCAGACAAAACCATTAATATAAATACAGAAACCCACTGATATATATGGGGAGATTCAACTGCTCTAAAAATGCACATTTGTAACGGTAGTTTGTATCTTATTTAAAAAACTATACAATAATATATGAGATTACTTGTAAATATTGACCATGTTGCTACAATTCGTAATGCACGGGGTGAAGGTTTTCCTGATCCCGTTGAAGCTGCCGTTGTGTGTGAACGGGCAGGTGCAGCCGGCATTGTGTTTCATTTGCGGGGCGATCGGCGTCATATACGCGATAATGATGTCTATCGGCTTAAAGAATCCGTTACCGGACTGCTTGATTTTGAAATGGCCGCTTCTGAAGAGATGATCGAGATTTCACTTGAAACCGATCCTGAACTTATTACTTTGGTCCCTGAAGGCCGTGAAGAACTTACTACCGAAGGCGGGCTGAACATGGGTAAAGTGTACGATGATTTTAAATCGCGGGTTTTCCCATCCTTTAAAGATACAAATACTGATATTTCTCTATTTCTTGATCCAAATCCCAGGGATATTGATCTGGCCCACAAGCTTGGAGCTGATGCGGTGGAGCTGCACACCGGTACATTCGCAAATGCATCCGGTAAAGAGGATCAATTGAAGGAGCTGAAGCGTCTTCAAAAAGCGGCAGTACTTATAAACGAAGCCGGCATGATGGTCAACGCCGGACACGGATTAAACCTGGATAATTTACCGCTGCTGATTGAGCATGTACCACACCTGGCTGATATCAGCATAGGTCACGCTCTTATCTCAAAATCTATTTTTTGGGGGCTGGACCGAACAGTGAAGGAGTATTTAAAAATTTTAAAATAAGAACCTTTTACCGGGGCTGAAATTCAATCCACTCAACCTCGAATAAAATGTTTAAATTAGCATAATTATCTCTTTTCATTTACAACTCTGAAATTTGACTGAATCTAGACCACATAAATCAGGCTACGCTGCCATCATTGGAAAACCGAACGCAGGTAAATCCACACTGATGAATCGGATACTGGGCAGTAAAATCTCCATCACCACGCATAAGGCACAAACAACCCGACACCAGGTAGTAGGGATCTTTTCGGATGATAGCACACAGATCATATTCCTTGACACGCCCGGTGTAATCTCTCCGAAATATGAGCTGCAGAAAGCGATGATGAAGACCGTGGAACGCGCACGGACAGACGCCGATGTGATTCTGTTTATATTTGATCCTACTGACAAGCATCCTACCGACGAAGTGATTGAATTACTAAAATCCATAAATAAGCCAATACTGCTCGTAGTTAATAAAATTGACGCAATTGACCGGGGTAAAGCCGATCAGAAAGTATCTTTGCTGAAAGATAAGTTAAAGTTAAAATCGATTCATTATGTATCGGCGATTCAGGGAACAGGTGTTGAGGAATTAATGGAGTCCATCCGTTCTCTATTGCTGCCCGGTCCGCCCTACTATCCCAAAGAAGATCTGAGTGAACACCCGGTGCGATTTTTTGTATCGGAACTCATCCGTGAGCAAGTTTATCTTCAGTTTCAGGAGGAGATCCCCTACTCCTGCTCGGTTGATGTAATTTCATACGAAGAAGATGTGGACATCGACCGGATCAGCGCTGAAATCATCGTAAACCGAAAATCACAAAAAGGAATGCTGATTGGTAAAGGCGGCACGGCAATCAAAAACCTTGGAATCAAATCTCGTGAGTCGATTGAAGAGTTTATCGGCAAAAAGGTGTTTCTTGACCTGCATGTGAAAGTACGCGAAAAGTGGCGCGAAAAAGAGAACTGGGTACGTAATTTGGGATACTGAAAAAATGGAACCGATCCACATTCCTAATGCTATCGAAACTTATGTACGGTTAGGATAGATACTTTAGGTTTTGACACCTTGGAGCTACAATCGATGAGCTGATCTTTATCGTTGTTACTTATAATTCCACACATCCTATTTTCAGAATGAAAGTTCTCTTATTCTGCCTTCTTACTTCTCACTTCTTGCTACCAACTCTCCAGGCTCAATCTGCTCCAGAAGATCCGGGTATGCGCATTGTTCTCATGGCGGACATCAACGAAAGTTACGGGTCAACCCACTATGGCGAATATGTGGATTCCGCAATGGCATATGTGGAGAAGTGGCGGCCAGATTTTATTCTATTTGCAGGTGATATGATTGCCGGACAGAGCCTTTCTCTGTCCGAAGTGGAGATTCGTGATATGTGGTCCGGATTTGATAGTACCATTGGTCAGCCACTTCGAGACATGAACATTCCTTTTGCGCTTACACTCGGTAACCACGACGGTTCAGGCAGCGGAAGTTTCAATCATGAACGGGAACTTGCCAAAGAGTACTGGAGCCCCCATAAACCGGAGCTCAGATACGTAAACAGTGATCACTTTCCTTTCTATTACAGCTTCACTTTTGAAGATCTATTTGTGATCAGCTGGGATGCCTCCAATCATCTCATAACGGAAGAGGAGATCCAGTGGATTGAGCAACAGCTCTCTCAGGAATCGGCCAAAGAGGCATCCAAACGGATTATGCTGGGCCATCTGCCGCTATACGCTGTTGCTGAGGGACGAAATCGTCACGGTGAAATCCTTAATGACGCAGACGAGCTGTTCGAGATGATGAAAAGAAACGGTATTAACTACTATTTTAGCGGCCATCAACACGCCTGGTATCCCGCCGAAAAAGAGGGACTGAAAATGATCCATTCCGGTGCGCAGGGCAGCGGCCCGCGAACTTTAATTGGCTCCGATTTATCACAAAGACGCACCATCACCCTTTTAGAGCGTGATATAGGAGCTGATCTGTTTTCAATCACCACTTATGATCTGGAAAACCAAATGGAGCTGGTTCACCCCGATGAACTACCCGAAGCGATTGAGGGAATTAACGGACGAATTGAGCGATATGATCATTAGTAGCTCAAATCAATATTGTGAGAGTTTATCTAAAGAAAAGGGTTACTTTTACGATTATAAT
>CAZXYQ010000001.1:0-133000 GCA_964644975.1 uncultured Rhodohalobacter sp. | reverse complement strand
TCGCCTGTGTGTTTATGGTGATTAAGTTCTTTGAGTATATGTATAAATTTCAAAAAGGGATTCTTCCCGGTGAATACTATACATATGATGGGATTGCTCACGATCAGGCAAATATTTTCTTCAGTATCTACTACATGATGACAGGCCTCCACGGGGTTCACGTTATTATCGGTATTGGACTGATGCTGTGGCTCGTCGTAAAAGCAAAAAAGGGAGCTTTCAGCAGTAAGTACTATACGCATGTTGAAATTACAGGGCTTTACTGGCACCTTGTCGATGTGATCTGGATTTTCCTTTTTCCTCTGTTATACTTAATTGACTAACTAACAATTTATTTTCCATGAGCGGACATCATATATCTTCAGCTAAATTTCTTTGGGGAATAGGAACAGCACTTTTTTTCCTCACATTTATAACTGTTGCTGTAACCTGGATTCAGATACCTGGACCCTGGAACGTAATTGTTGCAGTGGCTATTGCAGTCGTCAAATCACTTATCGTGGTTTCTTTTTTTATGAATCTGTGGTGGGACAGCAAGTTTAATACGCTGCTCTTCATTATGTCAATAGCTTTTTTCCTGCTTTTGATCGGCATCACCCTGCTCGACACACTTTTCAGAATGGATCCTATACCCTCTTTCTAACAGTGAACTTATTTTTTAAAAGCCACGCCAAACAGCGTGGCTTTTTTTATATCCGGTACTTAATCACAGCAGCTAGTTTTAAATCAAATATGAAATATCGATCGAAATCTGTCAGGTCTAACTCGTCACTTTTGGCTTGACACCACACTAGTGTTATGTCAACGGTGAGCTATCCTAAGAGTCATCGGATGAGTCATTCATGAATCATATATTGATCCAGCATGACTAGGTTTTTCGAAAAACTTACCCCGAGAGCTTTCGGTGCTATACGACATTTTATCGATAACACCACACTAGCGTCTTTTTATCTCTTTATAACTTGCAGCATAAAACGAAAAATAATGCCTGAAAATCAAGCTGTTACGAAGCCTGTAAAAATTGGAAATTTTGAACTTTACACTGTTGAAACCGGCAGATTTATGCTTGATGGCGGCGCCATGTTCGGTGTGGTTCCAAAAACGCTCTGGAGCCGCAAGATTCAGGCTGATGAGAAGAATCGGATACCTATGGCCACAAGATGTCTGTTGATCCGCTCAGCCGCTACCGATCGGCTCTATCTTGTAGACAATGGCTGCGGGGATAAGTTTGATGAAAAAATGAGCGGTATCTACTCTCTTGATTATGAGAACAGCGACCTCGAACGTTCTCTCGGCAAGCTGGGCGTAAAGCCCGAAGATATTACCGACATGGTGTTCACCCATCTTCACTTCGATCATTGCGGAGGTACCACAACGTATTCTAATAATGGTGATCTTGTCCATCGGTTCAATCAGGCAACGTATCACATCAACAAAAGACACTGGGAGACGGCAACCAAGCCTAACGCCCGAGAGAAAGCAAGTTTTTTAAAAGAGAATATCGAACCGATAGCAAATTACCCCAAGTTAAATCTTTTAGATGACCGTCATACATTCGAAGAGGGTTTCACGACCATTCCCGCCGACGGCCATACCATTGGACAGCAGCTCCCTTATATTTTCGACGATAAGCGCATATTCGTTTACGGGGCAGATTTAATTCCTACCTATGCCCACGTTCCCCTCCCATGGGTGATGGCATACGATATGTCTCCTATACAAACCTTAAAAGAGAAAGAACATTTTTTAAAAGAAGCGGCTGCAAAGAACTGGTATCTTTACTTAGAGCACGATGCAGAGAATGAAATTATAACCGTTGCGCACGAGAACAACCGTTTTTCTGTTCAATCAACAATTACAATGCAGGAACTCGCATAATTATTCCCTGATTGAACTGTTATTGATATCTGCTTGCTACATCAACCTTATATTTAACAGTGGATGACCAAAGAAAATCAACAACATCCGGTTCGGAAAATTGAAAGGCTTCAGAGACTGCTCCACGCTGCTCATAAAAAAACAGAGCTCAGCAGAAAAAGCGGGCTATTCGCTGTTTTTACCGCCTCTCTCATATTTTCTATTACACTGCTTACGGCTGTTGAATCATCTTTTTATCTCTCCGCTACCTACAAAATTGGGGGGGCAGCAGCAGCAGTTGCCTTTTCTGCACTCATAACGTTTTACTTTTCCGGGAAAGCAGGCAGAACAAGCCAGAAGCAGTTTGTTGAAGCCTATCTTAAAACGCGTCACTCTGATGGTGAAAAGATACAGAGTGCGCTGGATTTACATGAAAATCAGCAGCAGAAATCATCCATATTTTACGATGCTGCCCTGCAATCTAATCTTGAAAATGTTAACACAGATAGTTTTACCACTGACCTGAAGACATTTCTTAGAGAGAGCCAGTTGCTGAAGTTTGCAATACGTACTTCAGTAGTTCTCTTTTTGGCAATTGTAACACTATCACTCACCGTGTTTAGTAACCCCGACGGATTTAGCAGAACCGCTATCATTTGGGAAAGTTTTGAGAAACCTAACCCCTTTAACTATCTCGTCACACCGGGATCTGCCACTATTGAGCAGGGTCAGCCAATCGCGCCCAGTATTGAATTCACAGATGCTAATCTTCCTAAAAACGTCACTTTTTTGTATAAGACGGATGTTGAAGAAAACTACAGAGAACGTCCGATGCGTCTATCAGAAGGATCCATTTACGAGGCCAGAGAAATTGAAGCAGCCAGTTCAATCAGCTATCATATTCTGATGGACGATTTTAAATCGGAAATTTTTCGTCTTGATGTTCAGGTACAGCCACGGTTTGAAATTTTAACCGCTACGGTTCAACCGCCCGCCTACACAAACCTGCCCGACAGAGAGCTCGAGTATCCTTACTCCGCCATAAATTTCTACCCCGGTTCTGTTATACAGTTCAGCGGTCAAGTCAATAAACCGTTAAGTCAGCTCGAACTATCCTCTAAGCAAGATACAATAAGGTTTACCGCTGAACCCGGCGATACGCTTGATAGTTTTAGAGCTGAAATTGCTCCCACGAAGAGTGATACGGTTCAGTTTCACATGACGGATCACGAAGGACTCTCCAACCGGAACCCGTTCAGAACGTTTTTACGGGTCACTCAGGATGAACCCCCTGTGGTGGTTATACGAGAACCGACAGGCGTGGTGCTGGAAAATGAACCAGGCAATTTAGATATCTTCTACCAGGCGACGGATGATTTTGGGATAGAGAGAGCTGAACTCAGATGGCAGGTCCAACGGGCATTTGTTGATCAACCTGAGCAAAATAGCATGCTTCTGACAACTCCTGAAAATGGCCGGAATACCATGATAACATGGGACCTTTCAGAAATTCAACTTCGTCCCCGAGATGAAATTCGCTTTCAAATTCGCGCGATGGATAATGATGCTGTATCAGGCGGAAAGTGGGGCGAATCGCAGGAAGTTATTGTGAGAGTGCCATCAATGGCTGAATTTTTTGATGAAATAGACTCTAAAGAGCGGAATGTTCAGGACGAGCTTGACCAGGTATCAGATAGTTTTGAACAGATGGAGCAGGAGTATGAGCGGTTCCTGGAACGTTTAAGAGAAAATCCTGATGGTGGTTTCGAAGAGCAGGAGATGCTTGAAAGTGTTTCTGAACAGCAGCAGCAAATCGATGAAACCGTTAAACAGCTAAAAGAACAGTTTGAACAGCTTCGTAAGGAAATGGACGAGAGCAGCAATATTTCTGATGAGACAAGGGAATCTTACAGAGAACTTCAGCAGCTGATGGAAGAGCTTGACGATCCTGATCTCCAGAAAGCACTTCAGGAACTCAGAGACGCCATGGAAAATATGAATCCAAATCAACTTGAGCGTGCACTCGAGAACGTCAGTTTCAATGAAGAACTCTATAAGGAGCGGCTTGAACGTACAAAAGAACTTTTCAAGCAGCTGAAAATGAACAGTGACCTTGATAAACTGGCCCGGCAGTATGAAGATCTTTCCGAGCGCATGAAAGAGAATCCGGAATCAACGCTTGAACAGTTAAAACAGGAGATGGAAACGGCCGGTGAAGATATGAATCAACTATCTGAACAGCTGGACCGATTGGATCAAAATCCCCCAAAACGATCTGAAGAGCAGCTGCGAGAACTGAAAGAACAGGCACAGGAGCGCCTCAAGGAGATTCAGGAACAGATGGAGCAGCTTGGTGATGACATCGACAGCGGTATGCAGGATGATGGAGCACAGCAGCCGGGTGAGGAGATACAGCAGCAACAGCAGCAAATCAGCCAGCAGCTGCGCGATGAAGCTGAAAAAATGAAGGAAATGCGGATGGAAATGGGCGGCCAGCAAATGCAGGTAAACCTGCTTGCGCTGCAGCGTGCGCTCTACACGCTTCTTGAGCTCTCTGAAACGCAGGAATTTTTAACTATAGACACGCAGGATACAGCCAACCGCAGTGCCGGGTTTGTAAATCTTGCCCGACAGCAAAGCTATGTACGCAGTCAGTTTTCTGCTGTGGCAGATACCATTTTCCAGATTTCATCGGAAATCCCGGGAGTTCCCAACCGTGTTAACCGCAAAAAAGCAGAAGTGGAGCGAACGCTTCAGCGATCTGTGGATCAGATGTCGGAGCGTAATCAGCGCAGCGCCTCCATCACTTCCAGAGAATCTCTCGGGGGCATCAATGACCTCTCCTCAACCATAGCATCGCTGATTGATCAGCTTATGGATCAGGATGGAAATGGTGGTGGTGGCGGCGGAATGTCGATGGAGCAGATGATTGAACAGATGCAGCAGATGTCCGGCGATCAGCAGCAGCTGAATCAACAGCTTCAGGATATGGTAAACGACATGCAGGGCGACCGACTGAGCCGCGAACAGTCGGACCGACTTGATGAAATGGCGCGGCAACAGAATGAAATTCGGCGACAGCTCAGTGAACTTCAAAGAAGCGGGGCGCTGCGTGAAGGAGACCAGGCACTGAGCGAGCTTCAGCGGATGATCGATGAGATGGAAGATAGCATTAACGACATGCGCGGCGGGGTAACCGACCGGCTGATGATTGAGCGGCAACAAAATATTCTTTCACGGATGCTGAGCGCAGAAGAGTCGATGGAGCGCCGCGGCGAAGAAGAGGAACGCGAAGGAAGCCGGGCCGAACGTTTCGACAGTGATTTACCTCCGGATCTCACACTTGAAGAGCTGCAGCAGGAGATCCGATCACGCTTGCAAGATCCAAACTACACCCGGTTCAGTGAAGAGCACCAGCGGCTCATCGAGCGCTATTTCGAGATGCTGCGCCGCATGGATGACGCGGTGATTCAGTGATCAGAGTTCGATTATTAAAATTGAATGTAGAACTCCCCCTTGGTAAAGGGGGATTAAGGGGGATATTCAGCAGAATGTAGAAATTATCGATAAACACCCTTCTTGCTGAATGCTAATCGAGCTACTTGATAGGAGACTTCTGATTTCAATATTATGAATCGAACTCTGATTCAAAGTTACTTTACCCTTGCAAAGATCACAACCGGATTATCATTCTCATTAATATTCTGAGAAACTTCTATAAGATTACTTTTCAATTCAGAATCCGGAATCTCTAAATTCTCTACACCCTCAATTATATTCATAGGTTCTGTTACTGTCATCAGGTATTCATCATTCGCTGAACGAAAAAAAGGTGTACCGGTTCCATGGATATCATTAATCCAATTTTCAGAGATAAGATAATCCCCGGTATCTTTTTTTAAGAATACGGTATACCAATCTGTGCGATCTGTATAAAGAGTAAATTGAATCATATTATTAAACTCAAAGAAACCCGATACCGGACCCACATATTCTGATTCATTTAGTCTCTCGAAGAATGGAAAGCTTTGATTTCCAGCAATTTCTTCGGTGCTTCGCTCACTATATTTTTCATCCGGAATGCTTCTGCTGCCAAAATCCAACTGGTGATGGAGTGTAACTCCATTCGGAGAAACCCGGTATATATCATACCCCGGAAATAAGTTCAGATAATACTCCCCGTCATAGGTGGTGAACTGTGATGAGGTAATAAAATTTAAACCGGCATGTGATGGTAGAATAGGCAGATAGGTATTTTCAATATTTCCGCTGTGATCCGTAATTATCACGTTACTGTTTGACTCATTCAAATCTTGATAGTTCGTGTTCCCCATAAAGAATATATATTGATCTTCTTCAAACAGTACAGCACGCGGGCTGAAGTCCAGGACAACCTCATCAATCACTTCCCCCTCAAAATTATACCTGTTCAGCTTTCTGAACCCCAGTATAATGATCTCCCGATTTTCAAAATCTACGTCAAAGTAGCTGGGATAGAAAAGTCCACCCGGCCCGTCTCTTTGGGGAATCTCTATTTTATGGATAAAGTCGCCATCCCTTTGAAATATTCCAACATAGCTGACATTTTGATTATGAAACGTCACGATATAATCATCATTGCTTTTTATGTCCCATGGATTACCCATGAGTGAGCCACTGGTTGTCTCAAGCGGCACATACTCAAAAGATTCAATCACGCTGGAGAGATGAATTTCACCCTGTGCATCTGAAAGATCAATTTCTATCCTGTTTACTTCCTGATTTTCATAATCACGGTCTGTTTAAAAACTCTGACATGATGAAAAAGCAATAGTTAACAGGAATCTTTTCATTGCTATATATTTAGAACTATTTACCATATCTCTAATTGAATGAAGTGAGTTACAAATAACCTACTATCATAATAATGAATTTTTAACTTTCTCTCAGCACTTAGTTCATGACCTTTTCAAATTGCAAATGACCCTCCTGTTTTCACTTTTCACTTTTCTCCTTTTCCCACAGGCACGGTTCAGCTCAATTTTGTATGTTTGAACCAACCACACAACTATCGCTAAAACCATATCTTCTTATATGAAACGCACTCTCCAGCTCTCTCTAGCCCTTCTACTGTTTCTTGTCTGGCAACCAGCAATTTTCGCACAGAATGCTGTTCCTGAAAATTTTGAACAGTGGGTGAGTGACGGACTCGAAGAGTGGGGTATTCCCGGAATCACCGTTGGTTTGGTCAAGGATGGAGAGGTAATTCATACACAAGGTTACGGCATCAAAAGACTTAGCAGCAGTGACCCGATCGATGAACAGACTCAGTTTGGAATTGCATCCGTAAGCAAACATATGACCGCCACAGCGCTCGGTATTCTTGTAGATCGCGGTGAGATTGACTGGGATGATCGCGTGATCGACCACGTCCCGTGGTTTCAGCTCAGCGACGCGCACGCTACGGCCACCGTAACGATTCGTGATCTTCTCACCCACCAGGTGGGCATCGGCCGGATGCTCGGAAACCGTCTTCAGTTTATGACCCAACGAGGTACGGAAGAGCTACTCTATAGAATGAGATATCATGATTTTGAACAGCCGTTTCGATCTCAATACGTCTACAGCAACGTAATGTATACTTTAGCAGGGCATATCATAAAAGAGAAAACGGGACGGGAGTTTGGTGACTTTCTGATTGAAGAACTATTTGAGCCGCTCGGTATGAATCGCACTGTAGTATCGATCAACGATCTTGATGAAGAGAATGCCGCATGGCCCCATCAGGAGATCAAAGGTGAAGTTGTTGAGATATCACGCCGAAACTGGGATAACGCTGCGCCGGCCGGGGGCGTCAACAGCAGCGCTGCCGATATGGCGAGGTGGATGAATTTTCAGCTCGGAACAACTGGCAGCCTCGAAGGCACGGAACTCGTCACTGCTCAAACCATGCAAACTATTCAAACACCTAAAGTAGCGCAGAATATCGGATCTGTAACCGCCCCCCAAAGAAGCTATGGATATGGGCTCTCAATTTCGGAATATAGCGGCTACAGGGTGCTGTCACACGGAGGAGCAACGGATGGGTTTAATACCGTGTACATGCTGCTACCGGAACTTAATCTGGGCGTCATAGTGATCACCAACACATTTAGCTCTTTTCAACAAGCTGTTGCTCGCACCCTTATTGATCATCATATCGATCAGCCGGGCGAAACCGACTGGAACACTCTCTATCGGCAGAACTACCTTTCGAATTACGAACGTAACATGGAACGAAGGGAAGAATTCGAGGCAAAACGAGAAAGCGGAACCTCTCCTACCAAGCCGCTTAATGAGTACACCGGAACGTACAGCGATGAGCTTTATGACAATGCACATGTTTCTCTGGAGAACGGTGAACTTTCGATCCGTTTTTGGGACAATGAAGAGATGACGGCTGACCTGGAACACTGGCACCACGATACGTTTCGCGTGGTATGGCACAACCGGGCTCTGCGAGAAGATTTCCTTTCGTTCAGGCTTGGATTTGATGGAGACGTTGAGTCCTTCGATAAACAGTTTACGCTGCGACCCGCCATGCTGCAGGTCGGTACCTACCCATCAGATTACTACAGAATTGTCAACTTTGAGAAAACAGAAGAGTAGCCCCAATGAGCGAGAAGCAACCCGATCTTTTAGACGACCTGATTCAATTTCTTGAAAATGAGCAGGAGATGTATGGTTCTTTCTCCGTGAATGTTGGAGTGAAAAGTAAACGAACACTTTCGGTGCCGAAAGAACAGCATGCATCAGAAGAAAATAGAAATAATGTCGAGGCTGAGAAGAAAAACACCGAGGTTAAACCTTCTCCAAAGCCAGAACCGAAGCCACTGACACTCACTGAATTGCTGGAGCAGTGCCAAAATCTGGATCAGCTAATGGCGCTGTGTGGAAAATCTGAACAGTTGAAAACCGACCTTGAGGGGACGAATCTTGTATTTGGCACAGGCAATCCTAATGCCGATCTGATGATCATTGGCGAAGCGCCGGGATATAACGAAGATCAGCAGGGTGAACCGTTTGTGGGCGCTGCGGGTCAGCTGCTGAACAAGATTTTGGGAGCCATTAATTTTGACCGGGAGGATGTGTACATCGCCAATATCTTGAAACATCGTCCGCCTGATAACCGAAATCCAACCGATGAAGAACGACATCGAAGTTTACCCTTTCTTCTGAGGCAGATTGATCTCATTTCACCCAAGGTAATTCTCTGTGTTGGAAAAGTATCCGGCACCACCCTGCTCGGAAAAGATCAGCCATTGATAGAGATGCGTGGACAGTTCTACCCATTTCGCGGTGCAGAGCTAACGGTAACCTATCATCCAGCGGCACTGCTTCGGAATGAGAAATGGAAGCGCCCTACCTGGGAAGATATTCAGGCCGTGCGAAAAAAATATGATGAGCTCGCCGGTAAACCGTAGATTCAATTCAAAATATTAAGGTTCCCTCCATTGCCCATACTTAGACCATTTCTACCAACCGGATTTCTTAAAGCATGAAGGAAGATGTACCCAATGGATCTGAAACGACACTAGATGAGATCGCCAATCTTGGCGAAAATCGTATTCACCGTATTCTCATTCGCTTTCTGCTCACAATCATGGTGATTGAGTGGATACTGCTCATCTTCGAGCAGCGTTGGCTCTCTCTCTTTCTCGTCACTCTGATCATCCTCACTCTTTTTGCACCGATTATTTTCCGAAAACATACACAGCTTGAAATCCCTGCTGAATTTCATATCGCTGCCGTAATCTTCACGTTTTCAGCACTCTACCTTGGTGAAGTTCACAGTTTTTATGAGCTTGTTTGGTGGTGGGATATTGCTCTTCATGCAACAGCCGGTCTGCTGATGGGGATTCTTGGATTTCTGCTTGTTTACATTTTAAACGAGTCGGAACGTGTGGAGATACATATGACTCCCGGTTTTATTGCTTTTTTCGCTTTTCTTTTCGCCGTTACAATCGGTACGTTCTGGGAGATTTTTGAGTTTGGGGTGGATCAGCTTTTCGGGACCAATATGCAGAAGCCAATGCTGTCCGATCCTTCAGGCCTTACCGATACAATGTGGGATATGATTGTTAACGCAGTTGGCGGCCTTATCATAAGTGTCACCGGGTGGTGGTACCTGAAGCGAGGTAAAAATTTCTTTGTCAGGGAGTGGATTCGAACATTCATTAAACGGAATCCTGATATGTTTAAGAAACATCGCAAGTAAATTGAAGAAGTCTCTGTAATCCGGACTTCAGTTTTTATCTTTTTTCATGTTCAGTTCAACAGGACTTAACTCAACGGTTGTTGAAACATCTGAACTAATGGTATATCCCTTTTCAATCAGATTTCTGCGGCACTTGTTCATCAGCCTTGTTCGAACAACCGGGAGTGTAGCCTCCTGGTCTCTGGCATTTATCCAGAAAAAGACCTGGAGTTCAACATAATTCGGGTTAAAGCCCTTAATTCCAACTGAGGCAGAGGGTTTTTTCAAAACTCCGCTGTGGCTACTGGCTGTCTCCAGCAGCAGTAAATTTGCCGCTTCCACGTCATTTTTATAATCAATTCCTATCGAAAAACTGCCGCGTCGCAGACCGTCCAGTGTGTAATTATGAAGCGGCTTGGTAAAAAGCTGGGCGCTCGGAATAAAGACATCGCATCCATCGCCAGTGCGAACGTGTGTATGTCGGAGCTGAATACTTTTTACGCGCCCCACAATGCCTCCCGATTCTATCACATCATCGGTTTTAAACGGCCTGCTAAAGGCAAGAAAAAAACCGGCCAGAAAATTTTCTCCAATGTCTTTGAATGCAAAACCAAGCATTACAGCTGTGAGACCCCCACCGGCTACGAGACTAGCAGCCAGGGTGCTGTAACCAATCAGGTTTAAAAAAATTACAATACCGACAAAAACTGCCACGGCAATAATCAATTTTCGGAAAAAGTCGTGATAGGTTACGGGCATAGACGTTTTCCTTAAAATATTTACTACACCAAAAGCAAATCCTCTTCCAATCAGGTAGAAAATAATCAGAACTGCCAAAGCAACAAGCAACCGTGGAATGAATTCAACAAACAGCTCAAATTCAAGGATAAATGAGTCAATAAGAGTCTCAATCATTTTTTCAGTTTTTTGGCTTTAAAAGTTGAAAATTATTCACTCAAAATATTAGCCCACTCTGTGAGCTGTTTTTCTAAATTATAGTAATTATTGTCCTAAAGATCTGTATACCCAGTTTATTGACGCGTGAACCAGCTGAAAACGAGATTAAACAATATTGCTGCCAATGAATATTCTGTCCCTATGAATCTGTTTGTCGAAAGACCCTAACTCAAAAGTGCAACTTTGTTCTTAATAAATGTACTTGAATTATTTGATTGACATTATTTGATTGACATTATCAGTTTCAACCGCAAATTATGAGTATATAAAATAATGTCTTCCAGCCACTAGTACACATAATAGTTTGCATAGTCAGTACATTTCGACAGACTGGAATAACCTCTGTATGCTATATAGATTCATAGAAATTTACAACGACGGTATCTGCCTGATAAACTTGCCATTTAGGAGATTAAACTTCATTTTCGTCTTGATTTGCAGTAATTCACCATAACGTGTAATTCTAAAAGGAGACACAGTGTCTGACCATAAATTTGCAGGAAAAAAAGCACCTTATTCACTACTTGAAAATATTCCAAGGCTCATCACATCCTACTACACGCATGAACCGGATTCCAGCAAGGTCGAAGAGGCTGTTTCTTTTGGCACATCCGGGCACAGGGGAACATCATTAAACAACACATTTAATGAAGATCACATCCTTGCCGTGAGCCAGGCCGTGGCTGACTATCGCAATGATAATCAGATCCGCGGACCGCTTTTTCTTGGAATGGATACGCATGCACTCTCCGAACCTGCGCTCATTACCGCCATTCAGGTATTGGCAGCAAATGGTATAGAAATTCGCTATCAAACCGATTTTGGTTATACACCTACTCCGGCAATTTCCCACGCCATCTTATCCTGGAATCGGGGCGATAATAAAGAGAAAGCAGACGGAATTGTGATTACTCCATCTCACAACCCCCCGTCCGATGGTGGATTCAAATATAATGCAACTCATGGGGGGCCGGCCGGTTCAGACATCACCTCTAAAATTGAAAGAACCGCGAACGCATATCTAGAAAGAGGGCTTACGGGAATTAAAAGAATTCCGCTAAAGCGAGCGCTGAATAAAAACAGCACCCGGCAATTCGACTATATTACTCCATATGTAAACGATCTGAAAAATGTAGTGGACGTTGAGGCCATACGTTCATCCGGGCTTAAGATTGGAGCCGATCCCATGGGTGGATCTGGCATAGCTTATTGGGAGCCTATTGCAGAGATGTACAAACTAAATATTGAAGTTGTAAACAAAGAGGTAGATCCAACCTTTCGATTTATGACGGTTGATAAGGATGGAAAAATACGAATGGACTGTTCCTCTCCGCATGCGATGGCCAGCCTGATTGAACTGAAGGATAAGTACGATATCGCATTTGGAAACGACACCGATTTCGATCGCCATGGAATAGTAACAAAAAGCGGCCTGATGAATCCCAATCATTATCTTGCCGTGGCCATTCAGTATCTGTTTCAAAATCGTCCCGGCTGGGGCAGTGACGCAGCAATCGGTAAAACGCTCGTATCCAGCAGCATGATTGACAGGGTTGCAAAATCTATCGGCAAAACACTTTCTGAAGTGCCCGTAGGATTTAAGTGGTTTGTGGACGGTCTTCTGAACGGCACGTATGGATTTGGCGGGGAAGAGAGTGCCGGAGCATCATTTCTGAAAAAAAATGGCACCGTATGGTCTACTGATAAAGACGGCATTATTTTAAACCTGTTGGCTGCAGAAATCACCGCTAAAACAGGTAAAAATCCATCAGAACACTACAAAAAGCTGGAGGAAAGATTCGGCAGCCCCGTATATGAACGTCTGGATGCGCCCGCTTCGCTCGAGGAGAAGAAAATCCTTTCAAATCTCTCCCCTGATCAGGTTAAAGCAGACCATCTTGCCGGTGAACCGATCCTTAAAAAGCTAACGAACGCACCCGGCAACAACGCTCCTATTGGCGGATTGAAAGTCGAAACGGAAAACGGTTGGTTTGCAGCCCGCCCTTCCGGCACAGAAGATATTTATAAAATCTATACCGAAAGCTTTAAAGGCGACGATCACCTGAAAAAAATCCAGGAGGAAGCTATCGCTATAGTAGATTCGGTTCTCATAAAATAGTATCGCACGCTCCCCGGCTGACGAGTGATATTGTACGGAACCATTGGAATGAAACTACATACTCGTCTGTCGGTTGGTTCTATTGGGGATCAGTTGGGGGTTCCGGTGGTTTTCAATGGGACTATATGGCGATGCTACACTTCGTGAAATCCCCTCACTCCCCTTTTGGGAAAGGGGGAGTATCTCCGATCTAATTTTTAGATATCGAATCAAGAAACTCGTCGGACGAAAAAATCAATCGTCAGACGAGGGTTTTCCGATATTGACTCAGAGATTCCATCCTTATCTTGTTATATTTGTTCAAAACAGTTGCAAAGAAATTTATGCCTGACCAAATTCCTTTTTCTTTTGATATAGCCACCGTTACCGATGTTACAAATCAGATAAAGCAGCTTCTTGAATCAAACTTCAGAGATGTTTTAGTTGAAGGCGAAATCAGTAATGTAAATCAGAGCCGTAACGGTCACTACTATTTTACAGTAAAGGATGACAATGCCCAGCTTCCGTGTGTTGTATGGAGATCTGCGGCACAGCGAATGGATGTTGAGCTGAGTGATGGCCAACAGGTTATTCTTGGCGGCGATATTCAGGTATATGCCCCTCATGGACGCTATCAGATGATTGTGAGTCTTGTTCAGCAAGCAGGAGTCGGCCGGCTTCAGCAAAAGTTCGAGGAATTGAAAAAGAAGCTTCAACAGGAAGGACTTTTTGATGACATCCACAAAAAACCGCTCCCCTCTTTTCCGGAAAATATCGGGGTTATTACTTCATCTACCGGGGCGGCTTTTCACGATATTCGCTCCACATTTGCACAGCGATGGCCCCTGGCTACACTATACCTGCATCACGCCAGCGTACAGGGACTAAACTCAGCAGGCGAGCTCGTTAACGCAATTGAGACCCTATCTGCCCGCACAGATATAGAGCTTTTAATTATTGGGCGCGGTGGCGGCTCACTGGAAGATCTTTGGCCGTTTAACGAAGAGGTTGTGGCACGTGCTATCTACAACTGCCCGATTCCCATAATCAGCGCAGTTGGCCACGAGGTCGACTTTAGCATCAGCGATTTTGTAGCAGATGCCCGTGCCGCTACTCCCACACAGGCAGCCATGATAGCAGCTCCCGATATCAATGATCTTCGAATGCAGGTTGATGACTATTCAAAAGGAATTGAGCAGCACCTCAAACAAAAAATTGAAAACTATAAAGAGTACGTATATCGTCTCGCTCACTCACACGCGCTTCTTAAAGTTCAGGATCGTTTGGTTCATCTTAAGAACCGGGTTGGTACACTGACTCAGACGCTGCAGCACCGTTCACAAAGCCTGAGAATGAAAAACAAAAGCCGGCTGCAGATCGCCATTCATAAACTTGAAAAGAACAATCCAAACGAACCTCTAGATCGTGGTTTTGCTAGAGTTTGGCAAAAAAAGAAGTGGATACGTTCTGAAACTATGTTGAAACCGGGTGAGACATTCGACCTTGAATGGAGTGACGGCCGCAGAACAGTTGATCAAAACTGAGTGAAAAAACCTGAGCTCGATAGTTAAATTAAGAATGTAAAAGTCCCCCTTAGAAAAGGGGGATTGAGGGGGATGTTCATCAGTTTCATGTTTTCACATTCAAACTCAGGTGAGTAAAAAAATCAGTCCGGCTTCAGCTGTTCAAATTGAATATCAGTGTGCTATAAGTTCAAAGCGCGGACGAAACCTGCATGATCCAGCTCGTTTTGGAGAGCGTTAAGTGCTGAATCCTTTGAAAGAATTACTTTAATATAGATTTGATGAACGGATTCTTCAGTCTCAATGTGCTCTTCCAAGGTTTCCACCTGATCACCAATAGCTATATTTTGAACAGCATTTCTCAGATTGGTGATAAATTCTGATGAGTTGAATTCACTGGAACTGCTCTTTTCAGCCTGTTCTATCCGAACATTTTCAGCAAATGTATCAAGTGACAATTTCAGGTTGGCAACCGCCTGATTTGTAGCTTTTTCCCTTCCATTTGCTTCATCTACAGAAGCAGCCAGCCCAACTCCCGTAAAGGAAAGTGAGTCAGAATAAGAACGGTTCGTGTAGCTGTACCAATCAGGGGCCGCATACTCTGCTACCTCTGTCTTTTCTTCTGATGGTTCCTGATCGTCAATGGAGACCTCCTCTACAGTGGCACATGAAAGAAATATAAAGAGTGTTACAAAAACCGTCAGGTATAATTTCATTATGGGGATAAATTGTAATAGCCAACAGAGCCTCGTTCTGTCCTGACTTTGATTTCAACTGTAGTTTGATCATTTATCGATTGGGCAAACTTTTTTTCGAGTTCTTGTCGGTCATTTATTTGAACTCCGTCAACTTCGAGTATTTGAGCACCTCTTGGAACTCCTCTTCTGTGTGCCGGAGACCCGGGGCTGACCTCTTCAACAAAGAAATCGAATAGATCGGGGTCCTGAGGCGATGAGAGCCCTTGGATAGTCAACCCAAAAGATTCGAAAACGTGAAATGAAATTCCTGATCCGTTGTCAGGATCACCCTCACGAAAGCGGTCATCACGAGGTTCGATTTGCTGCTGTGATTCTTCAAGAGACAACTCTTCAGGCTCCGGTTCCGGCCTCTGCAGTTCTTTTAACTCTGCGTCCATTTTGATCATCTCGCCGTTGCGCCAAACCGATAGTGTAACGTTATCTCCGGGTCTGAACATAGCTACTTTCTCCTGAAGCTGATTGGATGCATTGACCTGCCGATTGTTGACCTCCAAAATTATGTCTGCCTGCTTCAATCCGGCCAGTCCTGCCGCACCGTCACTGTCTACTTGTGCAACGTAAACGCCGCGAATACGATCGAGACCGGCTTGCCGGACAAGGTCTGTATCAACGGTACGAATTTGAACGCCGAGCATTCCACGCTGGACATTTCCAAATTCAATGATATCTCGGGCTACTTTCATGGCTAAATTGCTGGGAACAGCAAATCCATACCCCTGGTAGCTACCACTTTGAGTTGCTATTGCGGTGTTAATTCCAATCAGTTCGCCGCTCGTATTTACAAGTGCCCCGCCGCTGTTTCCTCGGTTAATGGCAGCATCGGTCTGTATAAAACTTTCAATTCTGAGAAGGTCATTAATGATATCGACCTCACGGCCCAGTGCACTCACTATACCGGCCGTTACTGTAGACTGCAGCCTGAATGGATTCCCAATAGCCATGACCCATTCACCCACTTCAGTATAATCGGAATTACCGATTGTAGCGTGTGGAAAATCTCTGCCATCAATCTTTATTACCGCCAGATCGGTACTTGGATCGCGTCCCACGATTCTGGATTCGTACACACGTTTATCCTCGAGCGTAACGGTAATTCCGTCCCGCACAGCATCTTCAACAACGTGGTTGTTAGTCAGTATATATCCATCAGAAGATATCAACACGCCTGAGCCGACCGTCTGTGCTCTGGGCGGCATAAATCGTCTCCAGATAGAGTTATCTTCTTCTTCACTCCCCCCTCTCAGGTTTTGATTACGGGTGGGCACGACAGTTTCAATGTAAACAACGGTAGGCGTTACATTTCTTGCCACTGTCCGAAAAACAAATCTGTCATCAATTTTTTCGAGGTCCTCATTACTCCATATCGGTATATCGCTGCGGGTTACCTCGGTAAATCGTACTTCCGACAAATCAAGCATAGATGGATCCTGACGCAAAAACATCACTATCATACCAATCAGCACACCAATCAGGATCATCAATATGCCGGATAATATTTTATTTCTTGAGTTCATGTCATCAGTAGTTGGTCGAAAATCTTATCTGATTTCCGGGGTTTAATGCCTTCGATATGATAGGTAAAATATTTATCTAAAATTTCAATCAGCTTTTTCAGTTCGTTAACAGGCATAACGCTTCGCAATACAGAAGCGTTTGTAGAATGCAGTGATTTTTTCATAAACGCAAACTGGTTTGACGTCAGGATTGCCGCGTGTTCACCTTCAGATACGCCCGAAAACGTTCCGGAGCTAATATTTACATAGCCGGTGATGTAGTTTTCAATGTCTTCTACAGGCTGAAGGCCAATCCCAATATAATCAGCGAGCCTGATTTGCACATAGGGAAAAAGAAGCCTTGGTACTTCTTCCTGTTTATCAACCCATTGCAAAAATGTTTCTAAAAACTGAAAAAGAGGCTCATTTACTTCATTATCGTGCAGCACCTGGCCGGTCAATTCCATCACGGACATCATCAGCGCCATTTTATGGATATCGACGCGAAGCGAGTTTAGCTTAAAATGGTATGAAATATCAGAAAGCGTTTGAACAGACCGGCTCTGCTTGTAGTAGTACACCAGTTCGACAACCTGGCCCGGTACCAGGAATGCTGCAAACTTGCTTTTAGGTTTACGGGCACCTTTTGCTATCACCGCAGTCTTTCCCTTCTCTCTTGTAAAAAGCGTAGCTATAATGCTCGACTCGCTGTAGTCGATCGTTTTTAAAACGATGGCATCGGTCTTTACAATCATAACTGCTCTGCTATGGTTCTGAAGAAAATCTGTACAAATTCACTTACTGCTTCCCAGAACGGTGATTTATCATATTTTTATCCTCCAGGAACTGAACCATTGCCGGTAAAAATGTAAGTGCGGAAAGGAGCGTCATGCCGATTCCCACCACCGCCATGATTCCGATTGACTGAAGCCCGGGGTGCATGGTAAACAGAAGTCCTGCAAAACCAAGCATTGTTGTAAACGAACCCATTGTGATGTGCTGCCCCGTGCTTGAAAGTACATTCCACATACTCATGGAACCTTCAACCCTGTAGCGGTGTGCAAGGTGGACCCCATTATCGCACCCGATACCCAAAATAGCCGGTAAAACTACCAGGTTGTAGAAATTAAATTTAAATCCAAAGAGCAGCTGAATTCCAAAGAGCCAGAGAAGGCCAATCACAAGAGGAATAAGTGCAATTAATGTCCAGCGCAGTGACATGAACGAGAGCGATATGCAAATAAATACAATTATAAAAGTCGCAATGACCATATACGGACTTTCCGTTCTCATCAGATCGAGCATAGCGGCAGCTACAATAGACGTGCTACCGGCATGATAGGTTCTTCCGCTCTCCAACGTAATTTCAGAAAGCTCCTCTTTAAAGGCGATGGACTTTAGCCCGTCGGAGAGCCCCTCATTTGGATATACAATTACAAAACGCCCGATTTCCCCGTCGCGGGTTATAAACCTGTTCTTTAGAAAGTCCGGAATCTGTTCTTCCGTGAGCGGTTCGGTTGTCTGAGATGATCTTCTGAGAATATCCAGGTTTTCGTCATCCTGATTAATAATAAACGGATCTTGCAGCAGCTGACGTATTCTTGATATTTTTTGGAGTTTTTCCTCCTTCATCTCTTCAAAAGGAGGAAACCGTTCCTGAAGTGCTTCAACATCAAGAATCATTGTTTCGGGGTTCGACTCTTTTCGCTCTCGCAAAATATCAACAATCTCAAATACATCTTCGTCCGAATCGGCAACTACGAAGGCCGGGTTTCTTCGTTCATTTTCATCCACACCACGTGTAAAATCTCTGAACTCTCTGTATTCAGGAAATTCAGGCTCTAAGTTTCCAAACTGATATTCAAACTCCAGGTTGCCCGAAAATGCGATCACAATCCCGGCAGTAACCAAACCAAATGTTATGACAGACCGCGCGTATGGGAATCGTTCAAATAGTGGCTTAACTTTCACTGTTTCTGATCTCGGGGGCAGCAATATCCAGCTCCAGCGTTCAAAAATGACCAGAACGGCCGGAAGTACAAACAGCATACAAAAAAGGGCAAAAAGAATCCCCATACCGGCAATAAAACCAAACTCAGAAAATCCGCGGAAATCCGCAAACATCAACACAAACAGAGCCAGTGAAGTTGTGAGTGCGCTTACAACAATAGCCGTACCGGTTTTTTCGTACGCTTCTATGATACTTGCGCTTACATCCATCCCGTCTGACCGGAGTTCTATATATCGTGCGTAGTAGTGGATACCGTAATCGATCCCCAAGCCAAATAGAATAACAAACAGCACAGATGTCATAGTATTCAAAACACCAAGATTGGCATACGTAATCCCGAATGTCCACATCAGGCTCACCAAAAGGGGCACGCCTATTACAAGCACCGGAATAGGTGCTCGTATAACATGCTGAAACAAGGAGTGTTTTTGAAGCCGGTAGTCTGTTCTTCTGTAGTTAATATATTTTTTTATTGAAAAATAGAGCAGAACAAGCAGGATTACGCTCGAAATTCCGGCTGCGAAGCTGTTAATTACGTCGCTCATAATGGAATCGAGTTCTGCAAGATGCCTCTTTAACCGGCCGCCAAACTGAACCTCCATCTCGGGATGAAACGAAGCCGGATCGAGACGCTCAATCAGGCTGTCGAACTCTGCAAACATATCTTCCAGGTAGGTGATATCGCTCCTGGAGCCGCTGGGGTACATGGTAAGAATGGCCAGCGTGCTGTCTGCATTTACAGGATACTCAGACGGAACCAGCTGATCGTAGCTCTCTTTAAAACGGTCGAGATTCTGATCCTCTTCCTCGAACTCCTCATCGTCGTCAAAATCGTCAAAGTCCACCAGGAATGGGTTGGCCTCCTCTTTAGCAATCTCTATCTCTTCACGCAGATACTCAATAATCTCATCCAGCTCGCGTGCAGTAGCCAGATAGAGGGCATTATCTTTCAGAAATTCAGTATCTCTGCGAAACTGTGCGCCCGTAAAAAACGGGGCGTTTTGCCTGGGATAGTTGAGCGCAAGAGCCTCCTCAGCAAGCTTCTCTGCAAATGCCACATTCGCTTCAAAACTGGGTGATTTTATAGCTACTTCCATCTCAGTCTCACCGCCGGCCGTCTCCTGAAGTTGTTCGAGTGCCTGAACATTGGGGTTGGATGGCGGCAACAAATTAGCAATATCAGTGTCTACGGAAAGTTTTGAAGCGTGGTAGCCGGCAAAAACTGCTGTTAGTACCGCAATCGTCAACACCCAGTATGGATATTGTATATTGAACTGTACAAGTGGTTTAAAAAGCCCTGTAATTTTATGCATAAATCAGATTCTTCAACGAAAGCCAGCAAGCTTCAATAATACAAAATATGTGCATTTAATGAGGCTTGCCGATAAGGTTTTTAATTTCGCACCGGATGCAGTTCAAAATTATCATAATCTGCTTTTGTAAACGAGCGGGTATCATCAGAAGCACTTAATATAAGCATTGCGATGGGCCTTCGTGGCGGTTTTTCACCAAAGAAGTGCTCATAGTCTTCAACTAAATTCCGTTCGAATGTTTTCCAGTCGCCAATTCCCTCTTCTCCTGTACCGAGAACTATAATTCTCTGGCGGCCTCGTAACTTTGAAAACTCTGACCCAACAGGGTGGGTGGAACTCCAGGTATACCGTATTGAGACCGGCACATCCTGAAATAAGAAACGGCTGGTATCAAAAACTATATAGACACTCGCGGCAACGTCATTTCGGTTACTGCTGTTTTCATCGCCCCCCTCAGGAATATCGTGAATGCGCCAGTTCCATCTCAATAATGGTGTTTTATGGATATCCAGTCCCTCTTTATCGATCAGTGGAAAATTCATGTGTTTTGCCTGTACTCCTTCAAATCGCAAGAATTTATTACCGTCTTCCTTCACGACCCTGTATTTATATTCACTTCTCACAGGTTCATCATACGTTGCAGGAATGGCGTTTCCATCCCGATTGTACCATGTGTTCGGAAGTGAACCGACAGAATAGCGCTGAAAATCTTCCAGGTAGACAATTCCATTGTCACCGAATCTTATTTCATTGATCGCTTGTCCATTCAAACTCTGTCCGGACAGATCTGTAATTCCAATAAGAAGTGCGAGAGAAAATATAAGTGAAGTGTAAAACGTTTTGTAAGGCATTTCAGATAAATTTATCTATATAAAAAAATTTGCATTTCACGTCCTGAACGAACAAGAAAAGGGTTACGTATTTCTCTATATTTCTATTAAATTCGGAAGTTTTAGTTCCAATAGATTAATTTACACACTTAACTTCGGTTTTTGTAAAAACATTTCACGAATAATGGCCATTTTGGCCTCAAGTCATTTATTTATATTCATGAATCAGACTTTCTCAAAACGGGGTATCAAAATTATTGGCGCTACCCTGATTATTTATGCTTTATTAGTAGCCCCGCACGAAGGTGAATTCTGGCCCTTTAGCATCTACCCTATGTTTTCGCAGGCCGGTAACCCGTGGACACGCGCTATGATCCTGGATGTAACCGACAAACCCGAAACCGATATTTGGCATAAGCATTCGCTTCAGGAACGAGAAGCGGATGTGATCGCGGTAGGCAGTTATGGCGTAGATCAGATCGACTTCTCGAACTTCGTCTCTAAAACAGAAAACTGGACCCGTGAAAGACGCCAGGCGCTTATCTCAATGTTTGGGAGCAACGCAATTGAGAATCAGCGCTGGATGGTTTCAAAAGTAAGGGGTGAACTGATTGGCCGCGATTCAGTTTCTATTGAGATTCTTCCTTTTATTCTGATCACTTCAGACAGCACGTTTACGAACCCGAATTTGCCTGAATCGGAATACACAGGAGGAAGCGAATGAAGTGGACAGATAAACTTTCGTACCAGCTTTTTGAACCTTCGCGGGACCAGTCTCCGGGTGAAGTGATTTTTTTCAAACTGTTCGAGCTTTTTGTGATCTACTACACGATCCGGTTCGCATGGGAGTGGGGGCTTTACACGGAGTTTCGAAATACAGATGTGGTGCTTGAGCTTGGACTGGCAAATTACATCGATATATCAATCTTTTTTGATAATTACCTCACCATAATCAATGCTGCCTTCATAACCGTTCTATCCGTGGCCTGCTACTTCCGTTTGGGTTTTAGGTGGCAGTATATGGTGGTGATGGTGCTGCTTCATGTTCAGTATGTTGCCCGTTTTTCGCAGGGTGAGATTCCGCACAGCCAGAATTTAATTGGCATGTCAGTTCTCTGTTTTGCCATCGGCGCAATTTGGTTCCCTGATAAAAAACAGATGCCCCGTTTTGTGATGGGCTCTATTATCTTTTTTATCGGACTTGGATACACATCAGCTTTTTTTGCCAAACTGATCGGAACAGGTATCAACTGGTACGACGGCCGGCACCTCTGGCTCTGGATTGGCGAGAAAAGCATCGACATCCTTTCACGTGAGGGTACCTACAACCCCAATTTCCTGCAGTCTATGGCTCTTCAAAGCACCGCAATAGCTTCGATTATTTTGCTGATTGGCTGGTTCACGGAGCTGATCGGGTTTACTATGTGGTGGACAAAGCTAAGGCCATACACCACCACCCTGCTAATCGGTATGCATTTTGGCATAACAATGACGATGAACATCCGGTTTGATGCGTTCGTGATTCAACTAATTTTAGTCGGGTTTCCGTGGTATATCCTCATCGATCGATACGTAAAGACCACACCCCGGATACTGGAAAAATGGTTGTGATCCTAGTGATTTGTCAACGGTGAGCTATCCTAAGAGTCATCGGATGAGTCATCCATGAATCATATATTGATCCAGCATGACCAGATTTTTCGAAAAACTCACCCCGAAATCTTTCGGGGCTATACGACATTTTATCGATGATAATGCACTAGTTCGATTGATTGAATAAGCACCAACAATCAGACCTTCGCTTTCCCATTCAGATAGTTCATCAGCTTTTTTATTCCGAGATAAATCACAATGAGCAAAAAGAGACTGATCAGCACTACTTCGTAAAGTGCCGGTTCGGTAGTACTAATCAGAAATCCCCGATCGCTAAACCACCGAAGAGCAGTGAAAAAGAAAAGCAGCCCTCCACCGAAAAACATCGCTACAGGTGCTGAACTCTGATCCGATACAGTTGATAGGTTTTGACCTTTCAGTTTTTCTGCCAGATCATCCCACTTAAAGAATGCAGCGTATGCCAGAAAATTAGCCAAAAATGCGATGTTCAGGGTCATCATTGTAGAAAAATGGAACAGTACGGCAAAACAGACAAACAGCCGAAACCAGTTGGCTTTTAAGACCGCCACCAGAAATCCAACTTCAAAAAGAATGGTGGCCCAGTCGAGGAATTCCCATATCCAGGCTGAATCGATCTGAACCGCCACATCAGCAAGCAGATCCTGCCGGCCTCTCATAAAGTATTGGTTGAGAAGATGCCCTTTCGTTGCCTGTGTTGATGGATCGAGCCAGCCTCCCATAATTTTCGGAAACCCCGCAGTGAACATCATAAAGCCAATAAAGAGAGCCAGCAGAACCAGCGGCCATCCTTCCGTTTTTGCACGCACCTTGCCTTTCATAGAATCGAAGGAGTAAGCAGCTCCCCAATTACTAAATGCCATAACAATAGGCGTAACAGAAAGCAAGAGTTCATGATTGATCTTACCGATGCTGAACATAAATCCCTGGAGAATCAGCATGGAGATGCCGGCAGCGACTGATGATATCTTTGTATAGATGCCCAAAAGCACCCCAATCCAGCTCAGAATCAACAGGATATGAACGGCCTGCAGAAACATTTCGGGAGGAAAATCATCAAACAGCATCATCGGCCCGGGCGGTGGGGTGAAGAAATCAGACGGATAATTTATAAGAACAGAATAGAGGCCAAAATCCGGCAGAAGGAAAAACAGGAACAGCAGCGAAGCAAATATGCGATAGATTCCCAGCCCGTCTGCGCCCGGTGAGTAGCTCTCAAAGATCCATTGTTCGAATTTACTCTTTTGCATCGGCTACTCTCCTCTCAAAATCTGCACGCTCTGAATCACCTGCACTGAATCTAGTGTAAGTCCGCCTTTCGTTCGCTGCATGAAATTTCGTTCGTGAAACAACTGAATTGATTCTGTTCTGTGTCCCGTTTTCTCATTTGCACGTTGATCAAACCAGCGCAGCGTTTCATCGGAAAACGAATTAACATATTCCTGGTCCGACAGGTTGCTCCGCATAAAGGCGGGAATCATGGAAAGCGGCATATCATCAAAAAAAGTTTGCAGCGTGAGCCGGGTGGGTTCTATTTCGTTGGGGTGAGAAACTTCAATAAAGAATTGGTTCACCGCGTAATGCCCGTCGTATACATGAACACTTTTAAAACCGGGAAACACAAATGCCGGCCATGGTTCGGATTGATAGTAGCCAACGACACCTACCAGACCGTACTGAATGGGGAGGTAACAGAGAAAAAAAATAAAAATTCGTTTGACCGTCTTTTTTTTAGTAGACTCCATTTTTGCAGGATAAATTTCTCCAATTATATTCTACCACTTCAAATATAATTTTTTATGTTCTTTCATAGTAGAGCAAAATCTTAATTCGCTGAAAACTAAACAATATGCGGAACAGTGTTCACCGCTATCCGTTAATCAAAAGCGAGCGTATCACTGATTCAAAATACATGAAAGTACTCCATTTCAAAACAACGTACCTGAATGAATCTGAGACATTTATTGATCGCCTCGTACGAAATCATCAGGAGTTCTCACCTGTCGTTGCTACGTGTAATAAACAGGCATTTACGGACGGACTGGACGTACACGAAATGCCAAATTCCGGTTTTTCAGGGTTAGTAAACACCATTCAGCTCAAACTCAACAGCAGTCCGCAGTTTCTTTACAAGGTGTTTGAGCAGGAGAAGCCGGATGTGGTGCACGGACATTTTGGACTCGACTCCTATCGCTTGATCCCGGTCATAAAAAAATTTAACACTCCATTTATCGTGAATTTCTACGGCCACGATGTCATTCGACTCCC
Organism: uncultured Rhodohalobacter sp.; assembly: GCA_964644975.1. Taxonomy (GTDB): domain Bacteria; phylum Bacteroidota; class Rhodothermia; order Balneolales; family Balneolaceae; genus SW132. The sequence continues at coordinate 108,045 of CAZXYQ010000001.1, read as the reverse complement.
TCAGGAGTTTGGGTGGACGACAAGGTACAACCGGCTGAAAAAACATCTCGATTTCGCCATTGCAGGTTCTGATGACATGAAGCGCAACCTGGCTAAACTGGGATTTGATACAGAGCGGATTAAGACCATCAAACTTGCCGTGGACCTGGAAAAAATTCAGTTTCAGCAGCGTGATTTAGCCGGATTTAACATTATGATGGTAGGTCGCCTGGTTGAGAAAAAAGGATTTATTTATGCAATTCGTGCTGTAAGCATGCTCCGCGAAAAATTCCCCGATCTACAGATGAATATTTTCGGAGACGGTGAACTCCTTGAAGTTCTAAAACTCGAGGTTGCCGCACTGGATCTTGAAAACATTGTGCATTTTATGGGTTTCAAAGATAATGAGGAGATCATTCGCCAGCTTCACCGGCACGATATGCTCCTTGTTCCAAGCGTACAGGGCAGGGATGGCGACAGGGAGGGAATCCCACAGACTACTGTTGAGGGCATGGCAACGGGAATACCGGTCATTGCAACAGACCACGCAGGGCTTCCGGAATTAATTAAAGATGAAAAAACCGGTCTTCAGGTTCCGGAACGCGATTCGGAGGCGCTGTCCCTTGCGATACAAAAACTGATTCAATCACCTGAAACCGTAAAAAAAGTAAGTCATGAGGGTAGAAAAAAAGTGGAGGAGGAACACAACATCATAAAACAGGTTTTTAAAACAGAAAAGTTGTATAAAATGTTATTGTGTGATTAATTGCATTTGCAACATCCTTTGACTCAATAGAAACTTTAAGCTGGCTTATAAATTTCAATGGAATTATTCACCTCCATACAATCTAAAATTAAACACGCAGACTGGCCATATATTCTGCAGAATCTGGGGATATTTTTCTTTTTAGTATGGGTTGGAACTCTTTTTTTCGAAGAGACTTTGCTCCTTATCTACCTCCTCTTTCTTGTCCTTTTCTATATCACCGTCACCCAATTTCACCTCTATCGATTGCAGCATCAGGAGCAGGAGTATCAGCTCTATAAGTATCAGTGCATTTCCGCCATCCATAAAGTACTGCCCTTAAAAGCCCCTTTACCGCCAATGACAAGCTGGGCCGCAACTCCTGAACTGGCATCAACGGTTTTAAAAACCATACATGCGTATAAACCGAATCAAATTGTAGAACTCGGAAGTGGAGTAACAACACTGATATCAGGGTATTCATTGAATGAATTTCATCCTTCGGGAAGCGTAATTTCTCTCGATCACGACAGCCGGTTTGCAGAAAAAACCAAAGAGGAGATCGCACTTCACGGCCTTATCGATAAGGTTGATTTGAGAATAGCCCCACTTGAAACTCACACAATATCCGGCAAAAAATGGACCTGGTATTCAGCTGATAAGCTCTTTTTTGAAAAATCTATTGATCTTCTGCTTGTAGACGGCCCCCCATTTAAAACACAGAAAAACGCCCGTTATCCAGCCCTGCCACTTTTATACAAACATCTCAGCGACAGAGCAGTCATCATTATACACGATACCGACAGAAAATCGGAAAGTGAATCCATACAGCAGTGGATCGAAGAGTTTAGTGATTTAGAAATTGAACAGCTCAACACTGAAAAAGGGATCACGCTGCTCAAAAAAGGGTTTTAGCCGAGAGGGGTGTCAATCAGATTGTGGTAAAAACCAATGGACACCCCTCTATATCTCCACTGCAAGTGCTTTACTGGTTCCGGCCTGTCCCGAGCATTGACTTGGGGTGTATTATCCCCGGGGGGAGACTTCTTCGTGGCAAATTCAAAAGATTATTAATCGAACTCAGGTTAAAATCATCTTTTTAAAAAATTTTCCCTGCCAAACCCAGATCAATCATTCGGTTTTGAGCTCAAAAACTTCAGCATAATCCAGTTCTTGAATTTACTCCAATCGTCCGGTGTGATTACCCTGAAAAGAGTTCCGGCAATTGCGAATATAAGCAGATAGAAAACGATGCTGAAGGTCAACCCGCGGATAATCATATCCGGTTCAAACAAAGTAAACCTAGCGTACCAGGCAGGAATTGCCACCAGAATAGACGTTCCAAGAACTTTAAAGTAGAAAGGAAACGGCAGTACTTTGTGTATAGGCAGATCCATATGCCCGCCTATTCTGCGCAGCACCACAAACCAATTATAGAAATTAGCAATCAGCGTTGAAGTGGCTGTTCCGTTGATGCCCCAGATCATGGTAAATGGAATACTCAGAATAATGTTTGCCGCCACAAGATTCAGGCTCACATAAAACACTCCCTTTGTATCACCGAACGCCTGTAAAATACTGCCGTAGTGAGTTACGCGCATCAGCACAATCAGGTTATAAATTTGAAATGGCAGAACAGCATTTGAGTAGTCGTTACCCTCAGATTCTGCAATAAGCGACACCAGATCGGGCGCAATGACAATCGAAAGAATAGTGAGCGGTATTACCAGCAAACTCACTTTTTCCACGCCTTTATACCAAAGTTCGAGCAGCTCGTCTTTTTTTTCATCAAGCTGAAGGCTTACGTAGCGACTGATCAGAACTGAACCCACTGCGAAAGGAATTACACGTATAATAGGAACCTCCTGTGCACCGATGGTATACTCTGCATACGCAGCAGCCGGCAGCAAAATCGACACCACAAACTTATCCACGTACCTGTTGATCTTGTTGGTCAGCGAGGAGAATCCGAGCGGCAGCGAAAAGTTCGACTGCTGTTTGACAGTTACTTCCGATTCGCTCAACTTCCCATCCGGCAGTGCATAATGGATCCAGATAAAAGAACCGAAAAAGCGGATCACACCATAAGTAACCAACCCATAAACCGCAATTTCAAGCGGATATCCAAGTGCGAGTGGCACAACCAGGCAACCAAAAGAGAGCAGGCTGGTTATCATTTCGTACCAGGCGGACTGACGCTGCTTATCGATCGCAAGAAGCACGTTGGTAACCGGCCAGGTCGGGATTTCGAGTACGGCCAGAAGCCCCATCCATGGGAGCAGATCCTGTACGCGATTTACGCTAAGCGGATCCCATTCAGTCAAAAGATTTGGTGCGAAGTAGGCAACAACCAGAACAAAAGCACCCGCTATAAGGCCGGTTCCGAAAAGAATGGCTGTGGTTTGGGCAAAAAATCCGCGTTTGGCACTTCCACTGATTCGCTCAAAATAGTAGAACACACTCTCCGGAAAACCAAGGGTGGCGAGATTCCGCGCAACCTCGTGTATCATCAGCAGGTACCCGATAATCGCAAAATCGGTTTTTGATAAAATTTGGATCGTAGCGATTACGATTGCCAGATCAATCACTGTCGTAATGATTCGTGCAAATACCACAACCCCAGCTTTTTCAGTCAGGTTACCTTTTTTCTTAGCCATCTGCGGTCAGTTCCCCCATGAGGTCGGCAAGTTGACGGGTGGTAACTTCAGGTGAAAATTCCTGATCCGTTTCCAGATTTCGGGTAAGCTCTACCGGCTTTTCCCCTTTCTCTTTTTTCTGAATGGCTGCTGATAGAAACAGGGCAGTAGCATCCCTTTGCAGATTGTCAAAATGAACTCCGGCGCCCGCTTTCTCTAAAATCTCACCGATTTCCGGATTCGGAGCAATTGAGAGGATCGGCTTGTCACTGTTCAGATATTCCCAAAGTTTCGCAGGAATAATATGCTTGCGCTCACTGCTTGTGCTCAACAAAAGGAGATCCGCCTTTTTGAAAACTGAGGAAGCCATGGAGGGCAGAACTTTTTCGTGTACAATAAATTGATTTTCCAGCCCCAGTTTTTCGAGACATTCTTTGTCGCTCGTTTCAAGACTTCCAAAGGAGTGAATACAAATCTTTTCTCTCTCTTCTTTTTTCAGTCTGCCCAAAGCATAAGCCACCGGTTTTGCCGGACTCAAACGACGAAAGGATCCAAAAAACAGGAGGTTTAGTTTGGATGAATTTATCTCATCGTCCCACTCTGCTTCACGTGATGTTTTGTCAGCCGGGTGATAGGAGTTGTAAATCGTGGCTGTTTTTTCTTTATCAAGGCCATAATGCTTTTGATATGCTCGTTCTGTCGCTTTTGATGTAAATATCACACGGTCGGCTGAAGTAATAAATTTCTTTTCAAGCTTGCGGTCTCTCCGAGCAGAAAAACGGGATCGCTTTCGCAGATTCAGATTTGAAAGCGTCCAGGGATCTCGAAAATCAGCAACCCACGGCTTATTCATATCCCGCGAGAGTTTGTGCCCGACCCAGTGCCCCGACCACGGATCTCCGGTACTCCATATAATATCGGGATTTTCTGCCCTCGCTTTCTCCAGAATTTTACCGTAGGAACCTTTAAAAAGAAAAATCCATGTGTCCATAGGCACTTGGCTGTCAAGCCATTCAGCGAGCTTATCAGCTATCTTAGAGAAAAGATTGCGCTTTTTCTTCCTGGCGGATATTGCCGGCGTTCCACCCGTTCTGTCAAACGGCGGCTTGAGCTCCAGAATTTCAACATTTTTGAGAGCTCGCTGTTCAGCATCGGTTTTTTCGTGCGATTGATCTTCGATAGTGCATACGACTGGCTTCCATCCAAAGCTTCGCAGGTGTATTGCAAATCTATATGGACGCAGTGAACCCACGCGCCTGCGGGGTACGAAATAAGGGGCTATCATGAAAACCGTTTTCATTGCGGAAAGGTAGGCAACACCAGTCAGAGATAAAACGTACGTTTCTTATTTACCTTTTTGATTTCCGGATTGATCATCTGCATTAAGCCTGCTCCATATTTTGTCGGCAAGCCGGTAGAACGGCTCTTTTTGATGGTACCACCCAAAATGTAAAAAGTAGGGCGTAACGTAAAGGTGGTCGCCTTTCCCCGGAAAGATCGTAAAGATGTTGAGCAGCAGTTTTTGCACCCAGCGTACTGGAAAGCCCCGAAAATTATAAACGAATTTATTCGGGTAATAAAGGCACTTTACGGATTCAAAGTCGGGATCATACTCTGTAAAAGAGTCTATAAAATCGAGCTGCACGCTTTCGTAGCTGTTAAACCACGGATAGACCTGCATTTCAAGAACAGCCATCGCCATAGCCAGGCTCCACTCGCACGATTCTTCACTGCGCCCCTCCTCTTCGGTACGGCTGCGGAAATGAGTTTCAGATTTTCTTGAGAGTAGTTCAGTTGCTTTGTCACATACTGATTTTGCCTTACCGTAATCGGCTGCATAGATAAAACCGGATTGTATCCTCGGCAGGTATGTAATACCAAACCGCTTCAAGGTTCTTTTGCGACGTCCCAGAAGAATATCTTTTACAACACCAATCCCTTTCGGGCCACCGAAAAAATTATCTGCCGAATGATTGCCCGTTGCAGTAAATTTATAAGCTGAGAGTGACTTCCATAACCGGTCGGGATTTCTGCACACAACAATATCACCGTCAAGGTAAATATTTTTTTTATACGGCATAAAATCGCAGACGTTATGCTTAAAGCCTGTGATTGACTGATTCTTTTTCGGCAGGATAAAGACGTGATTAAATACCGGTGAAAGCTCCGGTTTTTTCAGATAGTCGGCATGTTCTTCAGTACAAAAAATGGCAGCAGGCCTGTGATTGTCATATCTGCGCAGAGTGTCTACACTCGCAACGGCATACTTCAGATATTTTAAATCCCCATAGCTGTTATAAACATATCCCTCGGCCCCGTGCTTATTCCCCTCAAATTGATTTACCATATAAACCGTCTAATCAGGTTGATGAGCGGGCTGCTCTTCGCTCAAGACTCTCCATCAGGGCATCAAAGCCGCGCTGTCGTATGATATTTTGGAACTGCCGATGATAGGATCGCGCCGTTGATACATCGTCAATTTCCATATCGGTGATCATCCACTGCCCGTCTTTACGCTCCATATCGTAGTGCACCGGTGTTCGCACATTTTCAAGCTGCGCGATGGTTTGGACGCGCGCATTGTCGCCATCAACGGAAATATTCTCGTATGTAACTTCGGCTCTGTAAATATCGAGCCGGTTCAGGGACTGATCACGTACAATAGTTGAAAATAGAGACACAAACTGATCTCTTCGTTCCGAGCTGATCTCATCAAATGTATCATCGAGCGCATAGGAAGCCATTGACCGGAAGTCTATCACTCCGTTAATAATCTCTTTTAGTTCATCCCGCTGTTCTTGAGTGTAAGAGGTGCCTTTAGGGCCAAGAAGCTCTTTGATCTCTTCATCCCGATCGTCCAGCATTTGTCGAATTTCCTGCTCACCGTTTTGCGCTAACAATGAAACCGCCATTAACAGAGAAAGGAGTGCAGATAAAAGTGTTTTTAAATACATAATTGTAAAGTTAGTTTAAACTCAGCTGGTTAATCGGGATGCCCGCAGCTTTATATAGGGTTGCTATCTTTGTATTCAATTCGAATACATTTTGTTTCAATTCAACTCTGGTTTCCAGTTCTTTCTGCACAGATTCAATTAAATCATCTACTTCACCAAAACCAAAATCGTAATCGAGCTGTTCTTGGCGCACCCAGTTTCTTGATATTGTCAGAACTTCCTCAAGCTGCTTTACTTTATTTTGAGCCACAACAGCTTCACGATAGCGTTCATTCAGTTCAAGTGTTATACCATCACTTAGGGCGTCTTTCAGATTTCTAACCCTTCTGTGCTCAATTTCAGCACGTTCTACATTTGATCGGGTTGATAGAAAATTCAAATTCTGTCGTATGCTCAGACCCACTGCGGCAGATGCATAGTTAGTACTATTAATAATAAACGGGTTTGTCTGCCGCGGACGATTGGGGGTATTTGCATAGCTACCCGATATACCCAGGAAGAGTGACGGATAGTTTTGAGATCTTACCGCATCGATCGATTTTCTGGTAGCATCTATACCCGCTTCTGCCCCGCGCAATTCCGCCCTGTTATCCATAGCAATGGCTTCGTAGAAACTGAAGGGTTCGAGTTCAAAAGGAACAGCTTCTATAAAATCCTGTTCCGGCAAAAACACAACCGTGCCGTCTGAACCGAGTGCATAGCTCCAAATTCTTTTTACAGAATCGAGACTCTGATGAACTTCAACCCGCTGAACCTCAAATTCTGCCTTAAAAATTTCAAATTTGAAAATATCGGACTGTTTCAGATCAGGGTCACCATCCTCCTCCATTTCTCTGAGCTGACGTTCAACCTGTCGCATCTGTGAATCAGCGTCAACAAGAATACGATCCATTTCCAGGGCCAGCAGGTAGCTGTAGTAGAGCTCAAAAAGCTGAATTTCTATCTCTTTTTTTTCAGCTTCAAACCGGAATTCTGCTGCTCTTACCGCATGCTCTGTCGCTTCAATTGCGCTATTAATTGCGCCCCATGTGAATATGGGCTGCACGGCACTGAGTTCGGCACGTGTAAAAATTGCCCAGTCCTCCCAGTCATTTGAGAGATCCGGGTCCAGGTAAAACTGTCCCGGTGGTAGATCTTTCTGGCTGACTACACCGGGTATTACACCATGCTGGGTACTTAACTCAATTCTTGGAAGAATTCGTTGATTCCGTGCCTGAACAGCCCTGTTTTCAGCAAGATCAACTGTATTGTTGAGATAGGCTGTTTGCCCAGAGCGTTCAAGCCCTCGCTCTACAAATTCGGGCAGGGATACACGAACTGTATCCTGAGCAATAGTATGATCGGTCAGATTCAATTGAATGAAAAGAACTGCAGCAAATGATAAATAGATATGCTTCATATTAAATATCTTTGGATAGTGAGGATGGATGCACCAAAAAAACGTGTAAGGATCAATATTATTTAAAAAAAAAGCTCCAATGGTTAGATTGGAGCTTTTTTCAAATTTTAAAAGCGGAGGGAGAGGGATTCGAACCCCCGGAGACTTGCGCCTCAACGGTTTTCAAGACCGCCGCATTCGACCACTCTGCCATCCCTCCGGTCGTTGTAAGGTATGAATTAAATCATACCAAAAATTCAGTAAATAAATGTCTAAAACATTTTGGAGACTTGCGCCTCAACGGTTTTTCCCGAAGGGATCCCTACGGGGCAAGACCGCCGCATTCTCCCAAAAATATCGCGATGCGGGATCACTCTGCCATTCCTCCGGTCAACTTGGGATATGATTTAAATCACACCCCGATTTCAGTAAAATAATGTCTAAGACTCTTCAAGTGCTTGTGCACCGGATACAATTTCAGAAATTTCAGTTGTAATGGCGCTCTGCCGTGCCTGGTTGTATTTAAGCGTTAGCTCTTCTTCAAGCTCTTTTGCATTTTCGGTGGCATTGTCCATTGCGGCCATCCGGGCACCTTGTTCCGATGCATTCGATTCGAGTACGGCTTTCCAAAGCTGCATAATTAGATGAATAGGTAAAATTTCATCCAATATCGCATCCGAATCAGGCTCGTAAAGATAATCTGTTGTAGACAAAGATTCATCCCCAACTTCATCTTTTTTCAAAGATTCTGTATCCACGGGCAGAACCTGGTTAATGATACGATTCTGAGCTATCACAGTCTTAAATTCATTATATGCGATGATCACTTTATCATATGTTTCATCAGCAAATTTTTCAATAGCTGACTCCATAATGTCTGATGTTTTTTCGTAATTAAGATCATCAAAAAATCCCGGGTGCATATCGGTGATTTTATAACCTCTTTTCTTAAAGTATGCCGAAGATTTTTTCCCTATTGTGATCAGATCAAGCTTTCCTGCTTCGTTTAGATCAGAAAGGTTCTCTGATATATAATATTCTACTACTTTAAAGAGATTATTATTGAAACCGCCGCAAAGCCCTTTGTCGGAACCGACAACAATCATTAAGACGCGTTCAACTTCATCTGGTTTACGCAGTAGTTTATTATCTGAATCTGAGGCAGCAACAAGCCTGGAGACGACTTCTTTCATTTTTTCAGCAAACGGACGCATCGAAGTCATCCTGGCCTGAGCTTTACGCAGTTTTGCAGCTGCAACCATTTTCATGGCTTTTGTGATCTGCTGCGTATTATTAACCGATGATATACGGTTGCGTATGTCCCTCAGATTTGCCATTTAGCTGTCCCCTGATGTCGCCAGAATTTGATCAATAACACTATTTGCAGAGTCCAAAAGCTCTTCGCCGAAGGTATCATCAAGCACTCCGCTTCTTGAGAGATCTTGCATCTTCTTACTGAACTTTGCGCCAATCGTCTCAAGATACATCTGTTCAAATTCACCGATTTTTTCAACCGGTAGTTTATCGAGAAGTCCTTCATTGTTAATTTTCAAAAGAGCAATTTGCTGTTCTACAGGCAGAGGTACATACTCGCCCTGTTTCATCAGTTCAACAGTTCGTTCTCCACGCTTAAGCTGTCGCTGAGTGGAAGCATCCAGATCTGAACCAAACTTGGCAAATGCCTCTAACTCGCGATATTGAGCAAGATCAAGCTTCAATGTGCCTGAGAGTTTCTTCATTGATTTTACCTGTGCAGAACCACCAACACGAGATACAGAAATACCTACATCAATAGCCGGCCTGATACCGGAATTAAACAGATCTGTATCAAGAAAAATCTGTCCGTCAGTAATAGAAATAACGTTTGTAGGTATATATGCAGAAACATCACCCGCTTGCGTTTCAATGACAGGAAGCGCCGTGAGAGATCCTCCCCCTTTCACCATCGGCTTAAGCTCTTTTGGGATGTTGTTCATCATGTTTGCAACTTCATCATTATCGATGATTTTTGCAGCTCGTTCCAAAAGACGGCTGTGCAGGTAAAACACGTCGCCCGGGTACGCTTCACGTCCCGGAGGCCTTTTTAAAAGCAGTGAAAGTTCACGATAGGCAACTGCCTGTTTGGAGAGATCATCGTAGATTACAAGTGCGTGACGCCCCGTGTCGCGAAAATACTCACCAATGGCAGCCCCTGCAAATGGTGCGATGTAACGCATCGGAGCTGAAGAACTTGCCGGTGCAGACACGACTACTGTATAATCGATAGCATCATTTTCTTCAAATGTCTTTACGATATTTGCTACAGTGGAGCCTTTTTGACCCACCGCTACATAAATACAAACAACAGGTTTATCAGAATCCTGTGTGTACTTTTGATTGATAATTGTATCCACAGCAACAGCGGTTTTCCCTGTCTGACGATCACCAATAATCAATTCACGCTGTCCCCGACCAATGGGTATCAGAGAATCAATGGCTTTAATTCCGGTCTGAAGAGGTTCATCCACAGGCTGTCGGTAGATAACACCGGGTGCTTTTCTTTCGAGCGGCACACTAATTTTATCACCTGTAATTGCGCCTTTACCATCCAGAGGACGTCCAAGCGGATCAATAACCCGTCCTAGAATACCATCACCGACGGGCAGTGATGCAATTGATTTGGTCCGTTTTACGGTATGACCTTCTTCAACCGGGGTTGATTTTCCAAAAAGAACGATACCTGCATTGTCCTCTTCAAGGTTCAGTACCATGCCCCGAACAGGATTGCCATTCTGGTCTATAGAGTCGGGCAGCTCAACAAGTTCACCTGCCTGGACTTTTGACAATCCGTAAACACGGGCAATACCATCTCCAACCTCAAGAACAGTACCCATATCGTAAGTCTCAGCTTCATTATCGAAGCCGGAAAGTTGTTTTCTTAAAATATCTGAAACTTCATCAGGTCGTACTTGACTCATATTCGTCCCTACTTTTTTATACTGCAGTACCTACTGCAAACTGATTTTTAAGCATTCTTATTTTGTGTTTTACAGAGCCGTCTATTACGGTGTCGCCAATTTTAACGACAAGACCACCTACCAGGCTTTCGTCAACAGATAAGTTCATATCAACTTTTTTACCGGTAGAATCAGACAGTTCATCCAGGAGTGATTTTTTCTGCTTTTTATCCAGCTGAATTGCAGATACCACATCTACCTTAATAATTCCCTTATGGTCGTTATATAGGTTGATAAAGCCTAAGCATATATCCGCAAGCAGATTTTCTCTACCTTTTTCCACTAAAAGATTTAACAGTCCCATTGTCTCCTTAGAGATATGGCTGTCAAAAATTGAAGTAAGCCCACGTAGTTTATCTTCACTTTTTATGACTGGGCTTCTCAAAAAAATCTTTAACTCATGAGAGTCACTGAGAGTTTTGTCAATAAACCGGATATCTTTTTCAACATCCCCGAGTATGTTTTGCTCTAATGCAGATTGCAGAAGAGCTTTAGCGTATCTTCGGGCTGCTTTCGAAACCATTAGCTTCCTTTAGTTTTTGGATAAATCGCCAATGAATTTATCTACAAGTTTCTTGTTCTTTGCCTGATCGAGTTCTGCGTCAATAATCATGGAAGCTGAGCGAACAGCCAATTCCGCAACTTCATTTCTGAGTTCCGTTAGGGCTTGTTTCTTCTCTTGCTCAATGGTGCGTTTAGCGTCTTCCACAATTTTATCTGCCTCTTTCCTGGCCTTTTCGATCTTATCAGCACGCAGAAGTTCGGCCTCTTCAAGGGCTTCCTTTCGGATTTTTTGTGCCTTCACCTCAGCCTCTTTTAGCGCTTTTTGGTTGTCTTTTGAGATCTGCTCAGCCTTGGCGAGTGCCTGCTCAGCCGATTCCAGAGAATCTTTTATACGAGATTCTCTCTCATCGAGCGCCTTCATGATTGGAGGGACCGCGTACTTTCCCATAACCACAAGAAATACGATCATGGATATTAACACCCATATCGCAAATCCTGTATTAAAGGAAAGTATTCCTCCTCCGCTTGCTATAAAGAACATAGTATTGTGTTTTAAACAGTAATGTTAAGAGCCAAAATAGCTGTAACAACAGCTGCAAAGAGAGCTACACCCTCAATAAATGCTGCCGTCAAAATCATCGCGCCACGAATGTCGCCCGCTGCTTCAGGCTGACGTGCGATACTTTCTACCGCGCTTTTACCAATCAACCCGATTCCGATTCCGGCGCCGAGTGTAATAAGTCCAGCTCCAAGTCCTGCTGCTAAGAATCCCATATCTTTTACCTTTGTTGTTTTGTTAAGTTGTAGTAGTTGTTATGTAGTTACTTCTGTTGCCGTTGCAACACTTGTTTCATGATCTTCGTGATGATGCTCTTCGGCGGCCATTCCAATGAATACGGCCGACAACAGCGTAAAAATATACGCCTGAAGAAGTGCAATAAATGCTTTAAGTATGTAGAGTGCGGCTGTTAGGGAGACCCAAACAACGCTCGACCCTACACCAACCATAGGCCCGAAAATATCTGTAAAAATAAAGATCAAGCCGAGTATACAGACAATCAGTATTTTTCCGGATAACATATTAGCAAAGAGACGAATCGCCAACGCAAAAGGCTTGGTAAACAGGCCTAAAATTTCAACCGGCGTAAGGATAATTCTGATCAGCGGATGAACACCGGGAAACATAAATACGTGCCGCCAGTGATCTTTCGAACCATTAAACTGGGTAACAAAAAATGTAATTCCGGCCAGCGTTGCCGTTACCGTTAAATCTGCTGTTGCTGACACTCCCCACGGAAACAGACCAAAGAGATTCATAAATGATATCGCCATGAACACTGAGAAAAGGTAGGGCACAAATCGCTTATACTTATCGGGGGATATATACTCTTTTGCGATATCATCGCGAATAAAGACAAAAAACACTTCAAATATGTTGTGAGCGATTCCGGTTGGCTCCGTTGTGCGTCCGACGCCCCTGCGATATCGACGTGCAGCCCAGATTGTGCAAATTAGAGTCAAAATAATTCCAAACCACACGTACATCAGGTGCGATGTTATAGACATATCGAGAGAAACCGGTGCGCCATCTGCCCTGACTATCGCTCCTTCCACACGCTGAAATTCGCCGGACCCAAGTGCACTTTGGGTATTTGTGTAAACGTGCAGACTGCCCTCAACGATAAAGATTCTCGGGAGATAAATCTTAGCGCCCAAAACCTCAAGATAATCGTGATCTACAACTTTACCCATCACGTCAATTACGGGTTCATCGGCCTCTTCAGGAACGCTTTGATTAGCAAGAGCAGAAGGATTTAGCACCAATAAAATAAAAGATAAGATCAGAAAATGGCGCAAAGCTTGTAGCATATTTAGATTACTTCAACCTGATCGGTCTGTTAGTTCTTTATTCAACAAAATAATATTGATTACAGAATGACAAATATAAGAAATTAAAAAACTAACAGTAAAACTAAATTGGTCAAATTTTTCCCAAATCAGTAAACCAATAAAGATTACCAAAACGATGATTAGCCGCACTATCATTGCCGGCGTATAGAGAAGAAAGAAGTGTTCATTTGACCACCTTTTTGTAAAAAAAGACATAACGAAATGCAGCACAATAGCTAGCAATCCTACAAGGTACCCCATCCCCCACCCCATCTGTGCATCTTCAGGCAAAAGGGCACCAACCAGTAAATAGAACAGAAGCAGCCCAACGAAAATATTTCGTGAGAGAGTTCGGGCAGATTTATTCATTATTTATTCCTGATCCTTGCCTATTTATTCCTGATCCTTGCCTGAAACATCCCGCGCTACCCGAATCATAATAACAAGCATTGTGGCGATCCCGGTTATAATTCCAATGAAAGTGAACCAGGGAAGTGTATCCCAGTTCCGGTCAATCCAGTAGCCCACAAGTATTGGAATACTGAGACCGGCCGCTATCTCTATTCCCAAAGATAAATACTGTAGGTATTGCCGGTTTCCGAAATCTTTCAAGGTGTTATTTTGAAGGTTCTGACTTCTTGAATGAAGTTTTATCTTTTGAAGAGAAATTTGATGAAGACAGATCAGAACCTGCCTTTTTCGTTTCTGTTGCGCTTGAGCCCATGTTGCACGCACCGTTCATTTCTGCACCCTCTTCTACGATCAGTGTTTTTGTATAAATATCTCCATTGACAACTGCAGATTGGCGCAGCGTCAATTTATTTGATATTCGAAGTTCACCTTCAACTTTTCCCGCAATGTCTGCATCTTGTGCATAAATACCACCTCTGAGCGCACCGGTTGATGTGACAATCAGTTTGCCTTTAGAGCTTATCTCGCCGTCCGTTTTACCTGCGATACGAATATCGTTTTGGGTTTCTATTTTTCCTGTTAGTGTTGTTCCTTCACTTATCATATTCAGCGAAGGCGATTGATTTTTTGATCCGACCACGTTTTTTTTATCCTCTTTTTTAAACATTACTCAATTAGTTAATTAAATACATTTCAGGGTTTTGTGGAATTCCGTTCTTCCATATTTCGAGATGCAGATGCGATCCACTACTTAATACTCCAATATCAGCAACTGTTCCCAAAATATCTCCTTTTAAAATAAAGTCTCCCTGTTGCTTCAAAATCTTTGACGCATGCTTATAAACTGTGATGATTCCATCACTGTGCTGGAGATAAATTACATGACCGTATTTAATTGTCCAGTCTGTATGGATCACTACACCATCGGCCAATGCAGTAAAATTTTCATTTGTTCTGGCAGCTATATCAATCCCATAGTGTTTCTTATCGGGATCAAAACCCTGGCTAAATGTTCCCCTTATAGGATAATTTGCAGGAAAATCAGGGGCTCTGTCCAGTGCTCCGGCAAAAATAATTTCGTTTTGCGACAACATATCATAGGCGTTTAAAAACGGTGCCTCCCTGAATTCACTACCCTGGGAAATCTGCTGCACTCTGTTGGCTGACGGCACATCAAATACGGTATCAGGAACAGTTTGAAGCACCTGTTTCATATCATTTAGCTGACGGTCTCGCGCCTCCAGAGAATCTCGCAGAGAGGTAAGGCGCTCTGTTATGGCGATCGCTTCATTTCGCAGTGATTCGTCCTGCTGGCGCTGGTAAAGTGAGCCGAGCGGAGTAGCAAAAAAAATGATTGTTGTAAAAAGTACCGAAACAATTACCACAAAAAGCGTAATTTTTACAATGTCCTGGGCTGCCAGCTTAAATGAGCTGGAACCATCCGGATCCTGGTCATCGAGCACAACAACGGTAACATCACCCTCGCGCTCTGAAAATATTTTCCGTATAAATTCCCACATAGAAAATAATGTATAAATGCATCCTGAATATAAAAAGCTCTAAGTTAAGCTGAGTACGTTCAGGAGAGTTATCGGCTATCTGCTTTTCCCTCTTCAGTCAAATCATTTAAAATCTGTGAAAGGACCCCGGCAGTATGTGATCTCTCAAACTGTTTAACAAACCCGGGATCTCCCACGGGCAGTCTCCTACTTTTCCATTTCTCAAAAAAATCTTCAATGGCATCCGCTCCCGCATCCACATCTTTTATTCCTACCACGGCCGATGCACCATATTCTTGTAATAGTGAGCGTGTTACTCCATCCGGAATAAAGGCCAGTATCGGCTTTAAACTTCCCATATACTCAAAAACTTTTCCGGGTGTAACCGCACTAATATGTTTTCGGTCTCCGAGTGTCAAAAACAGCAGATCTGAATTCACAAGATTCTGTACCGCATCCTGATGTTTCAAGTATCCAAAGTCAATTACAACATCGGTTAATCCCATTTGATTTATGGTTTTCCAATGAGACTGACCCAACCCGCCCTGAAACTGTAGCTGTATTTTTTCACGGAACGCTGAGTTTCGCTTCATTACCGTACGCACTGATTGCAAAAACCAATCTGGTTTGCGGCTTCCATAAAACAGTCCACTATAGAGTATTGAAAAAACGGCATCCTCCCCAGCGGGAATTACACGCTCAAAATTCTCACGATCAAAACCGTTCGGAATGACCGTCGTTTTAGGACACTCATTTCCAATTCTGTCCGTGATTTTTGAAGTATAAAAGGTATTTACGGCGGTTATATGATCAGCCGTCAAGAGCGTATCTTTCTCAATCGCCTTCATTTTATTGTAGTGCCATCGAGTTGGATAGTGGATGAGGTGGCTTTCAAGCCAGTCATCACGCAGATCCATCACCACAGGCAGGCCTGTTTCTTCTTTAACCTGTTTTGCAGCAATAAGGTTACTATAGGGAGGTGCCGTGGCAAAAACAGCTGAAATAGTCTCTTTATTAGCAATTTCAACACACCTTTTTACGGCATTGTTGATCCAGCCTTTTTTGTTATCGGGAAGAAAAAACCAGGATGTTATCCATTTCAGCAGAGTTGCTTTCCATGGTTTCTTCAGCGACGTTTTTGCCTTTCTGTTGCCCGCCCTGAAAAGAGAACTATTCTGAACCCTTTCAACACGGATGAATGAATCTTTGAGTTCCTGGATGAGTGACTCATCAAACATGTGGTATATTCCCGGTTCCGGAGTTATAACAATGGGTTCCCAGCCGTAATCTTTTAGATATTTCGCGAATTTCAGTGGGCGCTGCACACCACTACCACCCATCGGCGGGAAGTAGTAGGCGATTATCAACACTTTCTTTTTCAACGCTACGATACCGAATAGTTGGGCGCTTCTTTTGTTATTTGAACGGAGTGTGGATGACTCTCCCTGTAACTGGCTGCCGAAATCTGTACAAATTCAGCTTTCTGCAGTTCTTCAATGGTTGGCGCGCCAACATACCCCATTGCTGCTCGAATTCCGCCGTTCATCTGGTGAACGACCTCACCCAGGTATCCTTTGTAAGGCACGCGCCCTTCAATACCTTCCGGTACAAGTTTTCTTAAATCATCTTCCACATCCTGAAAATACCGGTCTTTCGATCCCTTATCCATTGCACTAAGGCTCCCCATTCCGCGATAAGATTTATACTTTCTGGATTCATAAATAATTGTCTCTCCGGGGCTTTCATCCACCCCTGCAAACATCGACCCCATCATTACCGCATGTGCACCGCCCGCAATCGCCTTGGGGATGTCGCCAGTCTGTTTGATTCCGCCATCGGCAATCAGCCCAATGTTGTTTTTACTTGTGTATTCGGCTACTTCCATCACTGCAGAAAGCTGGGGAACCCCCACACCGGTAACCACACGTGTTGTGCAGATGGATCCGGGTCCAACGCCAACTTTCACAACATCAGCGCCGGCATCCACAAGAGCCTCAGCCGCTGCACGAGTTGCGATGTTTCCGCCAACTACATTCAGTTCTTTAAACTCAGATTTAATTTTGGCAATCGTTTTCAGCACTCCTTCAGAGTGGCCGTGAGCGGTGTCTACAGTAATGATATCTACGCCGGAATCCACAAGTGCCGTAACGCGGTCCATGGTATCCGGCGTCACTCCAACGGCCGCACCAACTCTCAGTCTTCCCATACTATCTTTGCAGGCATTCGGAAAGTTCATCTTCTTTTCGATATCCTTAAATGTGATCAATCCCACAAGAATACTATTCGAATCCACAATCGGGAGCTTTTCCACTTTATATTCCTGAAGTATCTTTTCCGCCTGCTTAAGATCCGTACCCTGCCTGGCCGTGATTAGATTCTCACTGGTCATAATTTCACTTAGCCGTTTATCTACATAATGCTCAAACCGCAGATCACGATTGGTCACAATTCCAATTAGTCTGTTTGCGCCTTCTACGATTGGAATACCGCCAATTTTATGTTTTCTCATCAATGCGCGGGCATCTTTCACTGTTGCATCCGGCGGGAGCGTAACGGGGTCCACAATCATGCCGCTCTCGCTTCGCTTCACCAGGCGTACATGCTCTGCCTGATCTTCGATGGTCATATTTTTGTGGAGCATCGCAATTCCACCTTCGCGGGCTAGCCCAATCGCCATTCTGTATTCCGATACCGTATCCATAGCAGCACTGATAATCGGCGTTTTTAGCTCAAGAGTAGGCGTTAACTGCACAGAAAGATCAACATCTCTCGGAAGAACGCGGGAGTGATTCGGTACCAGCAGTACATCATCGTAGGTGAGGCCCTGACGGGTAATTTTTTTAAATGGGGAGTGGTTATTCATGTTGGAGAAATCCTTTCGTTTACATTTTGGTAAAGATAAGAATAACAAATCAACTTGCTTAATCAATCGCTCCCATTTTTTTATCTCAGCTGCGTCGTCTTCAACGCATCCAGTGCGCTTTCCAGTGAACAAATTTCGTCCTTGAAGCTATTCACCCAAAAGTCTACACTTTCGCGTCTGTGTTGAACAAGCGGACAGTTTGTGGAGTAGTTACCCCGGAGTTCATCAATGTATCCTTTCACATCTTCTTTAATGGTGTACTTTAAATCTTCGGGCAGATCTCCCCATCCGAGCAGATCAAACATCTGCTGAATTTGACGATGCTCGAGCTCCGCTTCTCTAAAAATAGAGCGAAGAACGGGTTCAGCACGAAAATTTCGGGGTGTTTTTAAAGCCGTATTCATCATTGTGTGTGGGTTTATTTAATGTTCACTTACATGATACAGCGCCAAAGTGACATCTTAATGTCACCCCATTTCTAAATCCTTAAAATAATTATTAAGTTAAAGATGTACATCAATTTAAGGACACTATTATGAGTAAAAAAGAGGTTAACGTTAACGAAGTCAGAGAGCAGATAGCTGAATATCTGACCAGAGCGGAGCGCGGAGAAGAGACCATCATCAAGCGATACACAACTAAAATTGCCAAAATTGTGCCCTACGAAGAGAAATCCCGGGAAAAACTTCCGGATCTTTCTGAATTCAGAAAATCACTCGGGGTATCATCAGGCCAAACCGCCGGAGAACTCCTGAGAGAGATGAGAAACGACGAACGGTAGTTTATTGTAGTTTCGAACCTGAAAGAACAGCAATAGAAATATTCCGACACTTCTATCATTTACTCCACACCATGTATGTTGACACAAGCTGCTTAGGATCTTATTACATCGAAGAGGTGCATAGCCAGAGCGTTCAGAATCTGCTGTTAAATGATGAATCCCCAAATTTTAAGTTCACTTACAGAAGTAGAATTCCACTCGATGCTGAATAAACAACTCAGAATGCATCAGATTGATAGTAGTCAGCAAAAACGGATCATAGACAAATTCAATGAACATTTAAGAGCCGGACTTTTTGAAATGCTGTCACTGAATGACTCCGTTTACCACACCGCGCGTTGGGTACTTTCAAAAACGAAGTACCCCATCCGCACACTCGACAGCCTTCATCTTGCGTTTGCCATCACAAACCGTCTGACTCTCTTTTCAACAGACAAAGTTCTACTTGATGCTGCAATGGATTTAAAAGTTGATGCGGTTTCCGGAATGTAGCGTCTTGCAAAACTCTTGCCACTTTCAATGAATGGAGGAGCGTCAAAACGTTGGGGTTTATGAATAAAATACTACAATATTCATGAGTTTGATTTTTATACTCGATGATATCCGCTGAGTACCACGCTGAGTTGTGAAAGTTGGCCAGAAACTCATCTGCACAACTCTGCAAATTAATCAGCGAGCCTCTGCGAGTAAACGATGGGGATTGATTTAACTATAGCAAAGAATCATTTTTTACACATTTCGCTGCGTGGGAATCACTATGCTAGGTTCGCCAAATTTTTGGGTTAAAAACCTATCAAAACCATCCTCAAATTCCTACCCGCTCAAAAATCTCATCTACCCTGCGCGTATGGTGTGCGAGGTCGAACGCGCTTTCAATCTCTTTCGGTGTGAGATTTTCTTTGATGGTTTTGTCCGCTTCCACCAGCGGGCGAAATGGTATGTGTTTCTCCCACGCTTCCATTGCCAGCGGCTGAACGGTATCGTACGACACTTCTCTTGACACCCCTTTGTCAATCAACATTAGCAATAGCCGCTGCGAAAACACAAGGCCGTGAGTCCTGTCCATATTTATTTTCATATTCTCAGGATAAACCATCAGTTTTTCAATTACGCCGGAAAACCGATTCAGCATGTAATCGAGCAATATTGTGGCATCGGGCAGTATGATACGTTCTACCGATGAGTGAGAAATATCACGCTCGTGCCACAAAGGGATGTTTTCATACGCTGAGATCATGTAGCCGCGGAGCACACGAGCGCAGCCTGTGATATTTTCGGAGCTGATTGGATTGCGCTTATGCGGCATAGCAGAGGACCCCTTCTGCCCTTTACGAAAAAACTCTTCAGCCTCACGAAGTTCTGTACGCTGCAGGTGTCGTATCTCTACCGCGATTTTTTCGAGCGTGCCGCCAATCAAGGCAATCGTTGCCATGTAATAAGCGTGGCGATCGCGCTGCAGGGTTTGCGTAGAAATGGGCGCAGGGTGGATCCCAAGCTTTTCGCAGGTGTACGTCTCAACTTCCGTCGGAATATTGGCAAACGTGCCCACAGCTCCGGAAAGTTTACCAAACTCCACATCTCTTGAGGCGGCCTCAAATCGTTCTGCATTACGCTTCATCTCGGCATACCAAAGCGCGCATTTCAGCCCGAAGGTAGTTGGCTCGGCATGAACCCCGTGAGTTCGGCCCATCATGACCGTAAATTTATGCTTTTTCGCTTTTTGTTGAAGCGCCTTCAGCATTCGATCAAGTCCGGATCTGAGAATCTCATTGGCTTGCTTCAGCCGAACACCGTTGGCCGTATCCACAACATCTGTAGACGTAAGGCCGTAATGCACCCACTTTTTTTCATCTCCAAGGCTTTCCGATACCGAGCGGGTAAACGCCACCACGTCATGGCGGGTCTGTTGTTCAATCTCGTGAATTCTCTCTATGTCGAAGGAGGCATTCTTGTAGAGTTTATCTACATCTTCGGCGGGAATTTTACCCAGTTTGCTCCAGGCCCGGCAGGCGGCAAGTTCAACGTCAAGATAAGCCTGAAATTGATTCTGTTCAGACCATATTTCGGACATTTCGGGGCGCGAATATCGTTCAATCATAAAAAAGGTTAACTATTATTGATTTGGAATTTTAAGTACAGTTCCAGGTTCTATTCTATCATCAAGCTGTACCTGGTTGATAATTGCAAGATCCTCTTCTGTGGTATTAAGGGGAAGCTGATCGGGTAAAAATTGTCGGAATGGCTTCGCTTCGCTGGCGGTTATTAGCTCTATTCTGGCTGGCTGTATGTTAAGTATGGCCTCTTCAGTAAGCCGGTCAAAACGATTTGGAACAGACGTAAACGCATCTCTGTAGTCTGCGAATTTTCCAACAGTTGTATAATTCACAAATCTGTAGACACGATCTTCATATTCCAGCGCATAAATGATAGCCCGAAGATCTCCATCCTGCTGAGTGACCGTAATATCAGCGGTGTATGCCGCAAATTCATCACTGCTCACAGCCTCCGACTGGTTGTTTACCGATATTCCTTCCTGCCCGATAAAAGACTGAACGGAAGCACGTGCTGATTCAGATGAACCATCTATTCTGAAAATCATGACACCATCATTCGCCCTGTTCACCAGTACGACCTGATCAGGCTGATTAACAAGCTGCCAGTTTTCAGGTACCGGAAACTTAAATTCAAGATCAGGATGCACAAAACGGTCTCCATCCTGATAGCCATGACGGGGATTTTCTCCAAAGATCATACCTTCCAGGATGCTTAGATATTCTTCCTGGTTCAATTTTGTTTGTTCGTAGCCTTTTTCAGCCCATTTCTGAGCTTCTTTGGGAATATTATTTTCCCTTTCTCCCGGATCGGGATGGGAGGAGAGCATAGATGGAATTGACTGGCCTGCTTGTTCCGATATTCTCTTTAAGCTTGTAAAAAATGCGGCTCCTTCAGCGGCCTGGTATCCCATCATGGCTGAATATTCAACTCCCAGCCTGTCGGATTCACGTTCGGCATCCCTGCTGTAGCTCAGGAAGAGTAGCTGCGCGGCCTGACTGCTCAGATTTAAAATACTCTCACCGGGCAGACCCAGAAATTCCTGTCCCAAAACGGCGCCACCAATTATGGCAATCTGCCCGAGTTGTTGCCGAAGGGCACGTTGCGACGCATGTCTTGCAGCCACATGACCTATTTCATGTCCTACCACCATAGCAAGCTGCGCTTCATTATTCATGTGTGCCATCAGGCCCCGGGTTACATACACGTAACCGCCGGGCAGCGCAAAAGCATTGATCACAGGACTGTCCAGAACGCGAAAAAAGAATTCTGTTTCCCGAAACTGGCGATCCGTATCTTCCCGTCGCATGTGGCTCACTTCAAGCATGTCCTGTCCAAGCAGGTCAACATACTCAGCAACCCGCTCATCGTCATAGAGACCAAACTGGCTCACGAGCTCTTGGTCTACTTCCTTACCTATCTCCACTTCCTGGCTCCATGTGTAGGCCATCAGCCGCTGATTTCCCGATACAGGATTCTTCTGAACTGCACATGATGAGACGAAGAGCAGAACAGAGAGGTATAAAATTGAATGTCTTAATAATTGTCTCATAATAAAAAATGTCGTTGATGTTTAATCTAAGTTACAACATAGATACGTTTATAACATTTGTATTTAGAGATCAATCACAATGTCTTCGCCGAACTTAGCAGATTTCAACAGGTTTTTGAGGTGCGAAAATACAACATACAAGCTCAGTGTATCCATTGTGCAATAGCGTTTGAGCAACACCGGTACCAGATTCGATTGCTCTTTGCTTAGTGCTCCGGCTTTCAAAGATAAATAAGCGTGCATAGCAGTTATCCCGTCCCGAATTCTGGATCGGTTATCTGCTATTTGTGAATACGGATCAATGATAGAACCCTGATCATCCTCAAGAAATAGATCAACAGTTGTACCTTCAAGATTAAAATGCCGCATTTCAAGAGTCTGAAGCTTCATTTCTGTTTTTAAAACGGAGAGAAGTATTTGTTTCAGGCTGAGGCCGTTGTTCATGTACCGGTTATAATATCCATCCTTAAGCAACACACTCAGGTCCAGAAACCGATGGCCTGCATTTCTTGTTCGCACGTGCAGCATATTTTCAAGAATTTGCAGCTCTCTGCCATTGGAAAGGCGGTCTTCTCTCATCTCACGGTACAGCTTATTCAGCGCCTGCTTTTCAAATGGTGAAAATTGCAGAATTGTACCGTTTTCAAAGTCTGGAATTTCAGAAAGGGCAACCGTTAATTCGTGATGAACTCTGTAATTCGATGCTTCATCAAGCCACTGTGTGTGTTTTAAATCGCCGTTTTTATATAGCGTATGGCATGAAAACTGAAACAACACAGGATCATACGCTCTTTTACCGTACTGCAGCGGAACTGCATGCGATGCCGCTTCGAAATCTAAAAAATGGATGGGATAATTCAGTTCATTAAGTGTATGCAGCATCTTTTTAGCAAAGACCAGTGGGAGCGGTTTATCCTTCGACTCCAGCAGCTGCATTGCTTTTCGATGATAAATTGCAATTTTAAGATCAGTATGCTGTATCACTTTTTTTGAGGTATTCAGGCCACCAGGCTCATCAAGCTGCTCCTGGTACATTTGACCCTGCAATATGTCGCTTGTTACATGATGTCCAATAAGTTCAAACTGATGCCGGCCGCTTTTTTTGATGTTTTGAACTGAAAAATGGGTATCCCAACATCCCGTTTTAACCCTTCCACCCGATAATCGATATGAGCAATGTTTGCATGAAGCGTGAACCATTTCAACACGCCTTTTCGCTTCAGCACTGTCCAATTCAGATAGAGTACTAATTGCCTCAGAAATGCCCATTCCGCTAAATGATTTATGGGATACATAAGCCGGAATATTACCCATTACCCGCCGAACAGCTGATGTCCCGTCAACAGACATTAACAATTTTGAGAGCTCTCCGAGCACCTCTTTGGGGATGTTTTGAACACCCATCATTTTCTGGTAGAGGCCGTCAACCTCTGCCCTGAACTGCTTATGTGGGAACATGAACGTACAGAACACCTGCAGTTCTGGATAAATCTCTTCTGCCAGATGAGCCCTGTATGCCGCCATCAGCAGATAGCGGTTCAGAGATTTACTAAGAGGAAATCCTTCAAAAACAGATCGTGCAGCTCCCTTCATCAGCTTCCCATGCACCTGCACAATCGTCAGTTGGATACCATCTTTTATCAGAATTGGGATACGTGTGTGTATATTCTGCTTCGCCAAAACCGCTCCGCAAATTACAACACTATCTTTTTTCAGCCATTCCCGGGTTTCATACACGGCTGTTTCGGTCTTGTCTGACACATACCGAACCTCACCAAAAAGCTGGGCGGCGGCCTCACTGAGCATTCGTTTTGTTCTACGCCTGAAGTGATCTTCACGCTGTTCGTTAAAATCTTCTTCTGCTATAAACTGTAGCTTTAACGGGCATGATACCGTTTCTCTGAAGATATAATCTCTGATATATACGTCTTCAGATTTGTTCAATGTAAGCGGCCTATAATATTGACCTCAGGCTTCAAATCTATTTCAAACTTTTCTTTTACAGAGTTTCTGATCTTGAGAGCATGGTCATAAATTTCTGACCCTGTTGCCCCACCGAGGTTAACTAATACCAGCGCCTGGTTTTTATAGGTTCCTACATTCCCAAATTGCTTCCCTTTCCACCCCGCCTGATCAATAAACCACGCAGCCGGGAGTTTATACTTTTCCTCTCCAATCGGGTATGAAGGCATATTTGGAAAAGAGCTAATTAACTGATCGTATTTATTCTGTGATACGACAGGGTTTTTAAAAAAACTGCCTGCATTTCCAATTTTAGCAGGATCAGGCAGCTTCGACCTTCGGATTTCAACAACTGAATCGAAAATATCACCCAGACCCGGATTTTCGACGCCCTTTTCCCAAAGGTGGTCCGCCAATGCCCTGTAACCTGTTTCCAGCTTGTGGCCAGACTCTGAAAGATTCAGGGATATATCACAAATAATACGCGCACCTTTTAGCTCATTCTTAAAAATACTATCGCGATATCCGAATCTGCACTCATCCCGATTAAAAATTTCAACCTCTCCTGATTGTGTGTTGAATGCGGTCAGTTGCACAAAACTGTCCCTCAGTTCAACACCGTAAGCCCCGATATTTTGAATAGGTGCAGCTCCTGCTGTTCCCGGAATGAGGGCAAGGTTTTCTATCCCGCCCAAGCCTTTCTCAACAGCCAGATCTACAAGTTTGTGCCAATCTTCTCCGGCACCGGCTGTAAGCAGCACCTTGTCATTAACAGCCGTTTCAACGTTAACTCCTGTAATCGACATTTTCAGAATAGGTTCGGCGGGATCATTTATCATCAGCATATTGCTGCCGCCACCCAGCACGATAGGGTCGTGTTCCTCAAAAAATCCGCTATCATACAACGCCCTCAGCTCTTCTATACTCTGAATGTTCACAAACGTGCCTGCGGTTGCCTGAACTCCCATCGTATTCATGGTTGTCAGGTCAACATCCGACTCTATTTTGGGTGATGATTTTCTCATTATAAGCGAATGGATCATTCTTTAACGGAATCTTTTTCTATCTCTGAACGACTTCTAATTTTTACCCGAACTTTTTTCACCCGGTTGTTTTGAAGCGAATGGACCGTAAGCTCCAGATTTTTATAAATCATCCTCTCACCAACATTTGGAATCCGTTCCGTTAGATGGTAAACCAGTCCTCCAAGCGTTTCAAATTCATCTTCAGAAGATGATATCTTCACATCAAGGATATCATCCAGATCATCAAGGTCTACCTTTGCATCAAAAACATATACACCGCTTTTAAACTTGGTGAAGAGTTTCTCTTCTGTATCTCCATATTCATCGACAATATCGCCTACAATTTCCTCCAGAATATCATCAAGAGTTACAATTCCCTCCGTTCCCCCATACTCGTCCACAACAATAGCGATGTGTGTTTTTTCGTGCTGGAAATCTCTGAGCAGATCATCCAGTTTTTTTGTGGCGGGAATAAAAAGAGCTTTACGCGCTATCGTTTTCCAGTTTATAATCGTGTTCTTCATATCCGTATTGATATATGGAAGAACATCTTTCGCATAGATAACCCCGGTTATTGTATCCAGATCATTTTCGAATAGCGGCATTCGCGACAGACCCTTCTCTTTTATAATTTCGATAACTTCCGGCAGGGTGAAATCAACCGAAACAGCGACAATATTAACCCTTGATGTCATAATTTCACGAACTGCGATGTTCCCAAACTCAATTACATTTTCGATAATTTCTCTCTCATCGCCATGTATCGAACCCTCCTGCTCACTTACCTCCGCCATCGTTTTGATATCTTCAGTGGTCATTTTATTTGACGGTTTTGGCAGTGAATTCTCGAGTTTCATAGTGCTCTGAGCAATCATTTTTGAAACAGGAGTCAGCAGCAAAAAGTTAACGTAAATAAAAGTGTTCATTCTCCGCGCTACCTTCAGCGGGTTGTTTATTGCGATCACTTTAGGTGTGATTTCACTCAAAATTAAGATCATGAACGTGAGAACAATAATCTCGACTGTATAGACAATGGTTGTGGGAAGGCCGTAAAATGCTGCAATTTTACCTGTAATAACAGCAGCAAGCACAGAGCTCACGATATTTGCGAAGGTATTCCCAATCAGAATTGTAGCAAGAAGACGCCTCGGTTTTTCCAGCATTTTTAATATTCGTGAATCTGCCCCGGAGTGTTCAGGGTCGCGATTCAGCTGATCGAGCTGGTTCACAAGTGAAAAGAAAGCAACCTCAGACCCGGAGTAAAGCGCGCTCACCAGCAGGCCAAGAATCATAATTGTGGCCTCTACGGATATCGTGACCATATTTAATGCTTCGCCATATTCGGCGGATGCGAGCATCACATGTTGAAAAAAAGACTCAATAGGTTCGGCAGGAGGTTCGTCCAATGTTTCCAATAAACTTAATTGTAGAGTTATTTATAGGTAAAGTTTAATAAAAAAAGGTGACAGTCAAATATTAACTGCCACCTAATGTATCAATTTTCAAGCACTTATATGGGTAGTATGACCTTTAAAACGGCAGATCATCGTCCATATCGTCAAAGTTATTGTCAATGCTGTCTTTACTGCCCATTGGCTGCTGTTTTCCGCCGTTCGACTGAGACATCTTAGCAGAAGATCCGCCGCCATCGCCCCGGCTGTCGAGCATCTGCATATTTAGTGCTTTAATTTCTGTGGTGTACTTTTTTTGACCGTCTTTATCTTCCCACTGCCTTGTTTGAATGGGACCCTCAAAATAGGCCAAAGACCCTTTCTTAAGATACTCCTGGCAGATTTCTGCAAGCCGGCCCCACGCCACAACCCGGTGCCATTCGGTGCTTTCCTGCTGCTCTCCGTTTCGGTCTTTATATCTCTCGGTTGTAGCAATACTTAGCGTTGCAACTGCCGTGTTTGCCTGTGTGTATCGAACTTCAGGATCGGCTCCAAGCCTTCCAATAATCATTGCTTTGTTTAGTGAACTCATTACTGACTCCTTGTTTTTGATTTATAATTGGTTTCTATAAGTATGAGCAAAATTCTGCACATCCCTTACACTTTTTTTTTACCGGAGTGCATCTTCAAGTTCAAGCGAAGCATCACTACCTTCATCTCTGTACTTAATGATAATCGGACAGGATATGTTCAATCCCTGCGATTTCCCCCAGCTATTCGAAATAGGCCGCGTACCCGGAACCACAACGGCCCGCTCGGGAATCGGAGCTCCTTTACCAAGCAGTTTTTCATTTACACAATCGTAAACCGGAACCGATTTTGAAAGCGTAACCCCGGGAGCAATCACAGCTCCGCGTTTAACTAAAATTCCTTCCACAACGACTGAACCTGCTCCGATAAAGCAGTCATCTTCAATAACTACCGGGCTAAGGCCAACAGGTTCGAGTACTCCGCCAAGCTGAACAGCTGCTGAAAGGTGCACGTTTTTTCCAACCTGGGCACACGAGCCTACCAATGCGTGACTATCCACCATAGACCCCTCGTCAACATAAGCACCGATATTTACATAAGCTGGTGGCATCATGATTACACTTTTTGCAACATATGCACCGCGACGAACTGACGATCCACCGGGAACAAGCCGTACACCGTCTTCCGGATGAAATATTCGTGGAGGCAGATTGTCCTTATCTACAAAACCTTCATATATCCCGCCATATCCTACATTTTCACCCGCTTTGAAAGCTGCGAGTATTGCTTCTTTCACTTTCACATTTGCAACCCATTTGTCGCCTTCAGGGTTTGCTGCGCGTACAGTTCCTTCTTCAAGTTGATCTAAGATTTTGTTCCAGCTCATAATTTATCTGTTTTCTTTAAACCATTGTTTAATTTCTTTGTCGATCTGCAGCAGTTCAGCAGAATCGTCAAGTTCTGTTTCAATTAGCGGCAGTCGCAATGTTGCTGTAGAAATGTCCCCTCTGCTGTTCATTAGTTTCTTCGTCGGAATCGGGTTAGATGCTGAAAAGAGAGATTTAACAGCTCTCTTCCAGAGAGGAAAAAGAGAATCGGTGTTATCACCCAAACAGAGCTTTGTGTAGAGATGGGTTTCTTCCGGCCACGCGTTTGCTACAACCGAAACTGAACCACTGCATCCAAAAGCAGCAAACGTTGAAACAAGGGCATCATCTCCGCTGTAGAGAGGCACCGATGGAATACGATTGCGGAATTCACGGTAGATGTCCGTACTGCCACTTGCCTCTTTGATAGCCCACATATTTGGATGATCCGCGAGCTTTTCGACAACCTCAAACGGTAAATCAATGCCGGTTCGCGACGGAATATTATAGAGCATGCATGGCTTATCTGATGCATCCAGAAGTGATTTAAACCACGCGAACTGGCCTTTAGGACCAGGTTTAGCGTAGAGAGGAGTTACCATTAAATAGGCGTCTATAGCAAGTTTGTTACATTCCTCAACCCAGCTAATCTGCTTTTGAATATTCATTCCGCCTACGCCTGCCATCAAAGGAGTGTTAAGATTCAGGCCTGCAACAAACTCTACAACGAGTCGTTTTTCACCATCATCCAGGGCCAGACCCTCGCCCGTACTGCCGATTAATAAAATCCCATTCCCAGCCGCCTCCTGCTGTCTTGCAATTTTTTCAAGACTTTTAAAATCAACAGAGCCATCCCGGTTCATCGGTGTAATAAGCGCTGTCCACAACTGTTGGTTCTGAATCATTTTATAGAAAATTCTTTATCAAAAAGTTCTGAAAAAGGGTAAACACCCGGCATTATTGATGGATCTTCTATGAGTCGTTTAGCGGCCCAAATTGCGCCCTCAGCAAATAATTTACGGTCGTGAGCTTCATGTTTCAGGTAGATCGATTCATTTCGGGTTTTGATATGGAGTTCATGAATCCCTTTCACATCACCCATCCGGCTTGATGAGACACTTGCATCTCTGTTAAGCCACTTACGCCACGAAAGAGCCGTTCCGCTGGGTTCATCCGTCTTATCTGTGTGGTGAGTTTCATGAATATGAAATTCGGGATTATCAAGCATCTTACTGCCGCTGCCAAGCAGTTCAAGTGATTTGCGAACCAAATTCATTCCCATGCTAAAATTTGAACCTATAACCCATTTTGCGCTCTTTAATTTCACTCTTTCTGGCAAATCTTCAGGCCATTGGTACCCTGTAGTTCCCCATACAGCCGGGACTTTTGCCTTCAGCATCACCTCTACAATTTCTTCTGCAGCACTGCCCGGTACAAAAATAATAGCAGCGTCTGTCTGAGCTACTTCTTGCGCCGTTGGTTTCTTTGAGCGATCGAAGGTTACAGCAGATGTACCAAGCGCATCAGCGATTGCACCTCCTGTTTTACCAGTACCAATTACAGATATGTTCATTTTCTTAAATGTAAAAGATTACAAGTTTATGAATTTGTTATGCAGCGTTCGAACCACCTCTTCCGCTTGCCCTACATTCACAAGAAAACAGAGATTGTGTGAACTGGCTCCATGGCAGATTAGCCGAATATTTATATCCTCAAGCGCTCCAAAAACAGGGCCGCTCAAACCTGCTGTTGCGTGCAGGTTATTACCTACCAGCGCTACAAGGGCTAAGTTTTTTTCAATATTTACATCACAAAAAGACCGCAGCTCGTTGAGTACTTCATCTGAAAGGTTATTCTGCTCAGCTGACTGGATATCTGTATCAAGCGTCATAGAAACGCTCACTTCGCTGGTTGTTACTAAATCAACGCTGATTTTATATTTTGAAAGAACCTCAAAAAGCCGTGCAAGGTATCCGTGCCGGTGAAGCATATCAAGACTGTGAACCGTTAGCAGTGTTTGATTTCTCCGCAGGCTGATTGCACGAATAACCGGGTTTTCTGATGTTTTCTTCACAATCCAGGTACCCGGCTTTTCCGGATGAAAGCTCGAGCCCACATATACCCTAATTGATTTTCGCATAGCGGGTTTTAGCGTAGCAGGGTGCAATACCTTTGCTCCAAAAACCGAAAGTTCGGCCGCCTCATCAAAACTGATTTCTGTGATAGGTTTCGCGTTTGGCTCAATTCGCGGATCCGTGGTGTATATTGCGGTTACATCAGTCCAAATTTCCAAAACATCTGCATTTAATGCCTCCGCAAACAGTGCTGCCGTATAATCGCTTCCTCCCCTGCCCAAAGTGGTAGTAACTCCATCGGGTGTAGCCCCAACAAAGCCTTGCGTTATTACCCTTTTACTCTGAATCAAGGGTGCCATGTATTCTGACACTTTTTCTTCTATTGCCGCAATATCAGGTTCAGCGTTGCCGTGCAAATTATCGGTGATCATTGCCCGCCGCGAATCGAACCAAATCGCACCGGGTTCGAATTCGTTTACAATCCCGGTAAAAATAACGGATGACATTCGTTCTCCGAACGATAGAATTGCATCCTTTTCACGGCCGCCAATTACCTGCATCCGGGTAAACTCTTCAAGTTCATCGAGCAGATCATTTACACGACCGATAACTTGTTCACGGTTTTTTAGATCATTGCTAATCGCCAGATGTTTCTCTTTAATTTGTTTAAACAGCTCCTTTTTTTCCTCTGTTAGAACAGATTTGCAGAGCGACGTAAGCAGGTTTGTTGTCCCGGAAGTTGCGCTGACAACAATTAATCGCTTATCCGGA
Source organism: uncultured Rhodohalobacter sp. (assembly GCA_964644975.1). Classification (GTDB taxonomy): domain Bacteria; phylum Bacteroidota; class Rhodothermia; order Balneolales; family Balneolaceae; genus SW132. The sequence goes on along the minus strand of CAZXYQ010000001.1, from coordinate 77,184 downwards.
TCTTTTGTTATAATTTCGGCACTTCTCCTCATGGCATCTGCATCAGCCATGCTGGTACCCCCAAATTTCGCTACTTTTATCAAATCGGGCATGTGTATTAATGTTATTGATTACAACCTCGAAATATACATATTAACCATCTTCTAATCAGAAATGATTTATAAAAGATTCCCTGCTTTTTCAGTGCGCTTTAATAATTGTCGACGATGTGTATTAAGATCTTTTTTGCGGCCGGCGTTCAGTACCCTCGCTCGAAGCTACCGTTTCTAAAAAAAAGAGAATGGTTTAATTAAAACCTGAGTTCGATTGTTAAATCATAAGCCTAAAAGTCCCCCTTAATAAAGGGCTCCTCTTTTATCCCGCGCCAGCTGGTGTTTTTTCAGACCCGACTTTCGGGGCGAGATTGAGGGGGTTGTTCTTCAGATGCATGGAAAAAATCAATGGACACCCCTCTATATCTCCCCTGCCAGTGCTTTCCTGGTCCCGGCCTGTCCCGAGCTTTGACTCGGGGGTGTATTACCCCGGGGAGGGGAGACTTTATACTGAAATAATAGAATTATTTATTAATCGAACTGAGGTTTAAAGTAAGTCGGCGGGATACACTCAGCGGCCTCTTTTTTATAATACCTTACCAATGGTCTTCAAGCCAAAATTATAATTCAGCCGAATTATGCGTGATGCTTTTTGCAAATCTGCCCCGTGAGTCATCAGGCAGGAGCGAGTGTAAAAAAATAAAATCATTCATTGAGAAAGTATTGCCACAATAGACTCTGTTTTATATGAGTGTAAGAATGTATCGTTGATTCAAATTCTCAATTATTGAATTGTTGATAGTTTTCGTATTTTACCATACTGATCAGTAAAAATAATATCAATTTAATATTACAAGGTGATTATTTATGCCAAGCGGAAAGAAAAGAAAGCGCGCAAAAATAGCTAAGCACAAACGTAAAAAACGACTACGAAAGAATCGTCACAAGAAGAAAAAGTAGATGTTTATCGTTTTATTGATCTTAAAAAGGTGCGCATTGCGCGCCTTTTTTTATTTCAGGCGGCGTTCTCCTGTACGGTTTTATCTACAATCGTAACCACACGTTTTGCTTTATACAGAATATGAGTGAGCTTACGATCAACAAATTCGTGAACATCGTACAGACTTCTCCGACCATTGAATGAGTACTGAAAATATGAGATCAGATTGATTGCTTTGAGGTATTTCCCATGCTGATCACCATCAATCTCCAGGTGCCAGCGTGTGATAATGTCATCCGTCATGAGCAGTTCATTTACCTTACTGCTCGCACGGTCCATCCATTCGCTCGCTTTCTGAATGCGGTAATTAGAATCTCCGTCGGTATAAGACGGCTGGCAGCGATCTTCGCGAAAGTGCCAGGTTAATTCAATATCGATCATCGGATTTACCTTGGTCTCGGCAAACGTATCAGACTGAAGCACCGGATGATTTCCTGTACCGCTTAGCTGTTTTGCAAGCGACGCTTCACGAAAACGGTCCCAGTCAAAATTAATTGAAAGGGAGTCAAGGTGATGCGTAGACTCTTTCAGATCAATAAATATTTCGAGGCCGGTAGCATTAATTTTTGACTCTTCCCAGGTCTTGAATGTTGTAACATTAATATTTCTCTTGTTTAGTGAATCATTAATTTTGTTCACTATCGATTGAAAAATCGGGTATTCCATATCGAATCTTTTTTTAAGTTAATTGTGTTAACTACTACTCATAATGAATAATTTTTATGCCTTAATATATCTAAGCAAGCACCTTAAATTCAAATGTTTAGGCAGTTCATTTATTTACAGCTACTCTCCGCATAAAGATGTTTGGGAAGGTTACTTCACCTCAAACGACCAACGTTTTAGGACAATATTCAGCACTAACAGTACCGAAACAGCTCTTTTCACAGATTCACACAGGAATCCAAAAAAGGCAAATGTTACAGATTTCTTTGGATCACTTAAAGAAAATATAATTATTGATATTGATCTGGCTGAAGGTGACCGATGGATCACATTTTCATTTCAGAATAACAGTGAACTGCTTTTTAAAATGTTTGGTAACGATCCCAATGTTTTTTACCTGAGAAACAATGTAATCGTGGAGTCATTCAAAGCGCCGGATAAATGGGTTGGCCGGGATAAACCACAACCCAGACAGAGCAAGCCAATGCCGGAAATCAACCATCAGTGGGGTGCAAAAACGGTTATAACAAAAACAGATCCGAAATTTCCTCGCCATCTTATCGCCCCTCTAATTAAACATCACAAACTCAAGGACAAAGAGCCTGACCAAATTCGGGAACTGACGCTTGAGTGTTCCAGCCAGATGAAATCTGATCCGGTTTTTCGGGTTCTTGAAGATGGAAATTTGTGCCTGCTGAATAAGACCCATTTGCCTGAACCCGACCTCAGTACATTTGAAAATTGTAATGAAGCCATTCGCTACACGTACTATAAAACGTCGAGGGAACGCAGATTAACTAAGCGCATTCAAAGCCTTGAGCCGCGCATTGAAAAAGCGATCGATAAAACAGAACGATCCATATCGCAGCTCGAGAAAGCTGACAAAGCTCTTGAGCGTGCTGAGAAGTACGAGAATTATGGACATATTTTGATGGCTCACGCACACGAAAAGCTTGATCATAGCAGTGAAACACTTACGGTGCAAAATTTTTACGATAACAATCAGCCGGTTGATATTCCCGTAAAGCCGGGTCTAACGGTAGCTGAAAACGCCCAAAAGTATTACGAAAGATCATCGAAGGCAGTCAAACGTATAGAGGAATCGAAACGGCGTCTTAAAGAGCTGAGGAAAGAATTGATGGAGCTAATAGAGGTTCAGAATTCATTTCAGCAGCTCGATAAAATCTACGAGTTTGACGATTGGCTTGACGAGCACAGAGATCAGCTCAATGAACTTGGGGTTCTTTCTCAAAATCAAAAAACCGAGGTGCTTCCATTCAGAAAAACATCCATAAACAACTATGAAATCTGGATAGGAAAAAGTGCCAAAAGCAATGACGAACTTACCTCAAGAGCCCATAAAGAAGATGTTTGGCTGCACGCCCGTGGCGTGAGTGGATCTCATGTTGTGATCAGAATGAATAATAATAAAGAGTTTCCGCCGAGAGAAATCCTTCTGAAAGCAGCGTCCGCGGCCGCCTATAATTCTAAAGCACGAGGAACCAAACTGGCCCCGGTGATTTACACAAAACGAAAATATCTATCTAAACCGAAAGGTTCTCCTGCCGGTGCGGTACGCGTGCACAAAGAAGAGGTAGAAATAGTTGAGCCCAAAAAATTGACGGAATGGAAAAATTAAATTTAAAACACCCCCTTTTTCTTTGCGGCATGATGGGGTCAGGAAAATCTACCGTTGGCAAAGAAATAGCCTCCGCCCTGGCTGTCGATTTCCATGATCTCGACAGCATGATTATTGAAGAGGCGGAAATGTCGATTCCTCAAATTTTTGAAACGAAAGGCGAACAGTGGTTTAGGGATATAGAGCTGAAATTGCTGATCAGAGAATCGCAAAAAATATCCGGCGTTATGGCCCTCGGTGGCGGATCACTTCAAAGCCAGCGAGTGGTTGATCACCTAAAAATATATGGGTGGATGATTTTTCTAAATGTTCCCAAATCCGTACTTTTAGATAGGCTTTCTGGTGACAAAAACCGCCCCAAATTAAAGAATAGGAAGCAGAATAGTGAAGAGCTCAAAAAGACACTCGACACCCTTTTTGAGCAGCGTTTGCCGCTCTACAGTCAGGCACAAATCACCGTCGACACCAATAGCGATTCTCCCGGCGAGGTTGCTGAAAATATTTTAAAAAAAATAAAAATTTATGATGGGTTCAATAGACGTTAAATCGTCTTCCGGCACATATTCGTACTCCGTTGGCCGGTCGATACTCCGTGAGCGGCTCAGTGAGCTTGGCAACTCCCGCTCCTTTTCTTCAGGTTTTTTATTTATTGATGAAAATGTGTGGCAATGCCACAAAACACGGATTATTGAAGATTTTAAAGCATCGGGTATCGATACACAGGTCCGTATCATTCCATCGGGCGAAAAAAGTAAATCCGTAAGCAAATGGGAAAGTCTGGTTGATTATCTCCTTCGCTCCGGTGTACGTCGAAACACCCCGCTTTTTGCTATAGGCGGTGGCGTTACGGGTGATCTTTCAGGTTTTGTTGCATCTGCGGCCATGCGAGGAATACCACTCATTCATATTCCAACAACACTGCTTGCTATGGTCGACAGTTCAATCGGCGGAAAAACGGGTGTAAACCACGAAACGGGTAAAAACCTGATCGGCTCTTTTTACCAACCCGTTGAGGTTATTGCAGATATCAATTTCCTGGATACTCTGCCAGCCAGAGAGTGGATGAACGGGTTGAGCGAGGTGCTGAAGTATGGTGCCATTCGCGATAAAGATATCTTTACCCGATCAGAGCTGTTTCTGAACCGGGAAGAGCAGCCCGCAGAACATAGTGAGTTACAAAACTTAATTTTGGATTGCGCGAAAATAAAAGCCGATATCGTTCAGGAAGATGAATTTGAAGCGGGAACAAGAGCATTTCTCAACTTTGGCCACACTTTCGCACACGCTATGGAAAAAGCAGCTGATTTTAACCTGTTAAACCATGGAGAAGCAGTTTACCTGGGCATGCTGGCCGCCACGAAACTTTCAAACCTCAATGGTTCAGACCTTGATTTAGAGACTTTTGAACAATTCAGAGATCTCTACACGTTCAAAATTACGTCTGATATGTTAGATGTAGATTCGATGTTGAAAACGATGAAGCTTGATAAAAAAGTCATTGACGAAAATTATCGGTTCATTTTACTAAAAGATTGGCAACAACCTGAAGTAAAAACAGTTAACAACGAGGAGCTCATCAGGCAGGCCTGGCTTACTGTACACAATCAACTCAGCTAAATAAGAATAAATTGATCTTACGCTGGATCTATAGCCTTTGGAATTTTTTACTGAAAACAGTGGCGTACCTGCTATTGTTTATTGTACTTCTTGCGGGTTTATCACTTGCAGCCCTGCAGTTACCCGCCAGTAAAGATCATCTAAAGGTTCAGCTTGAAGATACTTTTGACATGCAGTTTGCGGGTACCGTAGAAATTGAATCCATCCGTGGTTTTATACCCTTCAGAACACAGTTCAACAACGTTGTTTTCTATTCACCAGAATACCCATTCGAGAAACAGTTGAGTGCGGAAACCATTTTCGCTTCTGTTGACCTTTGGGGGCTGATCAGGGGAAATATTAAAATTACTGCGCTTGAACTAAACAGACCGTCTCTGCTCCTAACCCAAAATGAATCGGGTTTATTGCTGGCAGGCATCTTCGAAACAGAATCTGACAGTGAGGTCTCCACACGACGAAATGCCGATCAATTCTTTAACCAGTTCTCTATTTTTGCGCCCGATATTACCATTTCAAATGGGCGGCTGGAAGCAGATGAGTCCATCACGTTTCCTGAGCAGTTCGCTATCACTCCTCCTTTTATCGTAAGTGAGCTAAACGCAGAGTTTTTCCTGGAATCGAACGATGATCAGCAGTTTTTAGATATTACATCCTTCAGTGCCCTAACCACCGCTCCGGGACTTTCTGAAATCATGATGAACGGTCAGTTTTTCAACGATGGGCATTTTCTTGAGCTAAATGGACTGGAGTTCAAATCCGATCAATTAACCGTTGAGCTAACTGCTGAAGCCTCACCTGTAAATTTATATTCTCAAAATTTCATAGAGCAACTCTACAGTGCAGGGTACCGGCTCGAAATACAGCGGCTTTACATTCAACCTGAGCTTTTTAAACGTATCAATGCCGGTTTTTCACAAATTAATTATCCACTCTATCTTGAGGGGATTGCTGAAGGAGACATAGATGAACTCTTCCTGGATAACTTTCAAATTACAACAGGCGATTCTTTTCTGCTTGCTGATGGTCTGCTTTCAGATCTCAGGGGATCTGAATTCAGTTATGATCTTCTCGTAAACAACCTTGTTATCACCGAACAAGATATTACGCCTTTCTTTCCAGGTAGTAGACTGGAAGATCTCGATTTTTCACCCTACGGAACTCCTACCCTGCGCGGTGAATTGAGAGGATCGCTGCAGGAATTTAACACCCAGCTACAACTCTATTCTGATATCGGAAGTGCTAGAATCGATGCCGGTTATATATTCGGTAAAACGGCAACCTATGATCTGCGCGTGGATTTTGATTCACTGGACGTCTCACCAATTTTGAAAGATAGCCTCGGAACCTCAGTAATACACGGGCAAGTTATGGCAAACGGTTCAGGGATGAACGAATGGGCTACCGTTGAGACATTCATTGATTTGTCGAACAGTCGCTTTTTAGGCCATACGTTTGAAATCATTCAGGCAGATGCGAATTACGAAAATCGAAACGGTTCTTATTCACTGCAGCTCAAAAACCACGATACCGATGGATCGGCAAGCGGAAACTTTATGATTGCTGAAGACCGTAGCCAGTTTTCGATCGATGCCGCCGTAAGGCAGCTCGACATCACAACCTATTTTCCGAATCTAAATTACGAGCAAACCAGTTTTAACGGTCGTGTTTCAGCAAATCTGGAAGGTAATTCGCCTGAAGATCTGTTCGGACGAATTAGCCTCGAAGTAAATGAATCGGTTATTAATGGCGATACACTGCGTGCTCATCAGCTTTATGCAGACATCGATCAGCCCGGAGGTGAAAGCAGAACACTGCGGCTGACCAGTTCATTTTTTGATGCTGAACTATCCGGAACCATATATCCTGGGCTGTTGCGTTCGACAGCAGATTACTGGTACACTTATTTAAGCAACCAAATAAAAGAAGATCTGCTCTTTCAAGAAACGTCAGACGTTCGTTTTTCTGAAATATCTTTCCCCGCCCAGAGGTCACCGGTAGATCTCTCACTCAGAGCCACAGCCAAAGATTTACAGCTTTTAAAATCTTACTTTCCGGAAATTGGCAGCATCACCTCTTCTGCAACGCTAAATATAAATATAAATGCAGCCTCCGACGCACTAAGTTTGAACGGCTCATTTTTTGATGACAGTTTAACGGTGAATCAATCCGCATTTAATGATCTTGGCATGTCGTTCACCGGCGCTTTCAGTTATGGAGAACCACTACGGAACAGTTCCCTTGTTGATCTGCAAATTAACAGTCCGGACTTCATTATAGGCAACGGATACTCAATCAGTGGGGCATCTGTGAATCTGAGTCTCAGAGACAGCTCAATAACCGTCAGACAGGAGGTTGAAAACGCACTTGAAAACCTCTTTTTCTTCAGCGAAACAACCACACGCTTATATTCTGACCGCCTGGAAACCACCGTTGATACTCTTTCAACAGGCTCGCCCGACTATAAGTGGTATTCGGCAGGGCTGTCTGAAATAATTTACAACAGAGATAAATCGCTTACCTTTAACCAGTTCATCCTGGAGAGTGAAAACGACTATTTTGAACTGAACGGTACATTTAGCGATGCTCCTGAGGATTCGGTTAATTACAACATTCACAATTTTAGCCTGGCCCGTATTTCAGATTTAATTGGCGGACGCATCCAGTTCGAAGGTATTGTTGATGGAGAATTTACGACAAGAGCATTGACCCAAATTCCATCCATCCAGGGAGACCTTTCTGTAAGAGATGGAAGAATTAACGGCCGTATAGTTGGTGATGTATCTTTAAAAAGCAGGTTCAATTCAGACGAAGACCGTTTCGATACTGAAATTCACCTCTACACCGACCCGGAACGGTATGCCGACTACCTGGAAAGGAACAACGGTACGGGGCAGGATCTGTTCTTAAGCGGCTATTTTAAAGCACCAGATGATATTATTGATGAAGAAGAAGATCTGTTCTATTTCGACGCAGATCTGCGGGAAATCGACATGTGGATTGTCTCTTTTATAGTTCCGAATATTATCACAGAGATGGAAGGAAGTTCATCCGGCAGGGGCTTTATTCGCGGAAGCCGTAACGATTACAATTTTGAAGCTGAATTTGATATTGATGATGTCTACGGCCGTCCGACCTTCACCAATGTTCCCTACACATTAAGCGGAAATCTTGAATTTAACAGAAGCGATGGTCTTTTGTTTAATAGTATTGCAATGGACGATGGCCAGGGAGGTAGGGGCACCCTTTCTGGGCAGATTGATCTCAATGATTTCAGTCCTCCTACTTCATTCAGTTTAACGCTTGAGCTGGATGAATTGCGTTTTATGAACAATGTTCAGGATCCCAATGTACCCTTCTATGCCGATCTCTATGGTAGCGGCACAGCTGTATTGAGTGGCACAAGTGATGCTCCCGAAATAAGGTCAACTACCCCGATATATCTCTCCACCCGCTCCAGAATATCCATTCCGCTCCAGGAAGAGACTGAGCTGGAACAGGACAGGCGATTTATACAATTTGTAGAGTCATTTGAGAATCTTACACCCATGCAATCTGCCTACGGGCGAGATGAAAATGGGGATAGAAATGGTTCAGATGAAATTGATCTTACCTTTGTGGAGCTCTTTTCAATGAACCTTCTGTTTGTGGCAAACGACCCGGTAAATGTCCGGCTGATTTTTGATCCTGTAACGAATGATATTTTAACGGCCACCGGAACAGGACAAATTCGCCTGATACTCGAAGATCAGGACTTTAGTATGTTTGGCAGGTTTAATATCTCAGGCGGCGAATACCAGTTTGTAGGCGGAGATATATTCACGCGTCGTTTTAACATTCAGGACGGTGGATCCATCAGCTGGCAGGGCGATCTTGCCGATGCAAATTTAAATGTAACCGCATCGTACAGGGCTCGCCCCGATATCTCAACGCTACTGCCTGCGGGAGCTACCTTTCAGCGTGTGCCCGTTGAGCTGATACTTCAGATTGGCGGTACAATCAGCGAAATTTCAAATGAATTTCATTTCCAGGTTCCAACCGGAATTGAGGGTACACAAGATCCAACGATTGCAGCTCAGATCAATCGCCTCAATCAAAATGAAGATGAGAAAGTGCTGCAGGCATTTGGTATATTGCTCACGGGCAATTTTGTACCGTCAGACCTGCTGCAAAATCCAGAGGCAGGAAACGTGTCCGGTACCAACGCCCTGGTAAACCCTCTTGTTTCCAGCCAGATTATCAGTCCGTTACTCTCTAATCAGATTAACTCGTTGTTGAGAAGCGATATTACATTCGACGTAGATTTTAACCTGAACGCGTTCAACGAAGTTGATTTGGGTGTTGCATTACGGCTCTTCAATGACCGGATCGTGCTTCGGAGGGAGGGCCAAATAACAGGTGATACTGAAATTGGAGATCTCGGCGCCACATACCGCATTAACCGGATTTTTTCCATCACCGCGTTTCACAGGCAGGATCCAACACTCTCTAACCGGGCTGAAACAGACGCCCGTCAAACGCAAGAGATGAACGGCATGGGTCTGGAAGCCCAGTTTCAGTTCAATACGTGGCAAAGTTTAAGAAACAGAATATCCAACTCCTTAAGGAATTTGTTTGGATTAAAAGAAAAAGAATCAGACGTTGAGGATGAGGAGTCCGATTCGTTGGCACAAAATTAATTTCATTATAAAAACAAGGAATGAGTAAAGACAACCTAAGTTCGTTAGAAAAAAAAATTGTAAAAATATTAGAATCCTATCCCGATGCTTCTATTCCAATTCCAATATTGTTGGATGCATTAAGCCTCACCTCTAAAAAGGATTCAAAAAAATTAAAAAGTGCCATAAATCGTCTTAACCAGCTCGATATTCTTCGGGTCAGTAAGGGCAATTTAGTTCGCCTCAATGAACTTGCGGTAAAAGAAGACCCTACACTTACCGGAATTCTTGATGTAACCAGCCACGGCGACGGCTATGTGATTGTAGAGGGACGCGATCAGGATATAAAAATACCAAGCCGACAGATGGGCACGGCCCTCGACAGGGATACGGTATCTGTTAAAATTACCGGATATCACAAAAAAAGCGGGAAAGCCATTGGAAAAATTGATGATGTTGTAAAGCGAGCCCGAACCACCTTTGTCGGAACGTTACACCAGGAAGCCAAAAACACCTATATCATCAAGCCGGATCAGCAATCTTCAAGAGTCGATTTTTTCGTTGCACCGGAAGATCTGAACGGAGCAAAACCGGGTCAGAAAGTAACCTTTTCGCTTATCAACTGGGACGACGTGCGGGGATATCCGCAAGCCAGTATCACTAACATATTGGGAGATGCAGGAAGCAACGAGGCCAACATTCTTTCCATTTTGGCAGAAAAACAGTTTGAAGCCTCTTTTCCGCCCGAAGTAGAAAAGTTTTCTGAAGAGATACCCGATCAGATATCTCAAAAAGAGATCGATCGACGAAGAGATATCAGAGAGGAAGTTGTGCTTACAATTGATCCCCCAGATGCACAGGATTTTGATGACGGACTGAGCATTCAGATCCTCGACAATGGAAACTACTACCTTGGCGTACATATCGCCGACGTAACGCACTATATGCCGCGCGGGTCAGTTCTTGATGAAGAAGCATATCATCGCGGAACCAGTGTTTACCTTGTAGACCGGGTTGTGCCGATGCTGCCCGAACGTCTCAGTAATGGCGTATGTAGTCTTCGTCCTAATGAAGACAAGCTTGCGTACAGCTGCTTCATGGAGATCGCTCCAAACGGTAAAGTAGTGAATCACTCCATTGAAGAGACAGTTATCCATTCTCGTCAGCGTTTTGCCTACGATGATGTTCAGGATATTCTCGATGGTGATCGCTCCCATCCGTTTGAAAATCAGCTAAAAACCCTTCAGGCTCTTGCAAATGTTCTGTTAGACAAACGGTTCAGAGAAGGATCTATCAAATTTGAAACTCCTGAACCCAAGTTTGTACTTGACGATTCCGGTAAACCGATTGATGTTATCGTTAAAGAGCGTAAGTTCGCCCACAAACTGATTGAAGAGTGCATGCTGCTGGCCAATAAAACGGTTGCAAAGCATGTTGACGATTTACGTTCTGACAAAAAATCAAAGAAAGATCACCCCTTTTTCTACCGTGTACATGGTGAGCCCGACCTGGAAAAGCTTCATAATATTAAAGAGACTGCAAAGCCTCTCGGCATTGAACTCGAGCTGGACGGGAAAATTACTGCAGCCAAGATAAACGACCTGCTCCGGAAAGTAGAGGGCACCTCTGTGGAAAATATTATTAACGGGCTGATACTCCGCTCGATGGCAAAAGCTGAATACAGCCCAAAAAATATCGGGCACTTTGGCCTCGGTTTTAAAGATTACGCCCACTTTACAAGCCCTATCCGCCGTTATCCTGATGTAATTGTCCACAGATTGCTGAAGAAATACAATTCGGGGGGAACTGAATACACCTATGATAAATTGGTAGAAAACGGTGAACATTGCAGCGAGCGAGAGCGTTACGCTGTGGAAGCTGAACGAGATTCAGTAAAACTTAAACAGGTTGAATATTTGTCTGACAAACTTGGTGAAACTTTTAAAGGAACTATCAGTGGAGTCACTGAAAACGGCCTTTACGTAGTTTTGGATGATATTTATTGTGAAGGTATGATTCGCGTGAGTGATTTGGGAGATGATTATTACATTTTTAATCCACAATTACATTGCCTTGTAGGTCGTTCTAAGGGCAAGAAGTATCGACTTGGCGATTCAATCAATGCAAAAGTTACGCGCACAGATTTGAACAAACGACAAATTGATCTTGTCCCTGCTGATTTCTAATTAACCGCTACAAACTATGCCATCATTGAAAAAACTACTCTTAGTTCCAGTACTAGCTCTTTTTATTGGAACTTTTTTGGCCGAAACTCTCTACGCCCAATATTTTTTCTTTGGAAAAAACAGGGTACAGTACGAGCAGTTCGACTGGAGGTTTATAGAAACTGAGCATTTTGATATCTATTATTACGATGCTAAAAACTATCATCTGGCACAGTTCACGGCAGAAGCAGTTGAATCTTCACTTCGACAGCTGGAAGAAGATTTTGGTTCACAGTTAACGGATCGCATTCCCGTGATTATTTACGACTCACACAGCGATTTTTCACAAACCAACGTCGTTCAGCTTCCGGCTGACGCCCAGGGTATAGGTGGTGTTACCGATAAGTTTAAAAACAGGATGACTCAACCTTTTATGGGTGATTATGCTGACTTCAGGCGTACAATTCAGCATGAACTGCTCCACGCGTTTATAAACGACGTTTACTACGGGGGCAGTGTTCAATCTATAGTGCAAAATAATATCCAATTACGGTTTCCACTCTGGTTTGAAGAGGGTCTTGCCGAATACCTTGCACTCGGCTGGGATACTCAAACCGATATGTTTATGCGGGATGCCATTTTAAATAATTACCTCCCTCCCATACCCCGCCTGCAGGGATTTTTTGCCTATCGTGGCGGACAATCGTTCTGGTACTATATTGAATCAGAATATGGAAGGCCAAAAATTACTGAAATACTGCAGCGTGTAAAATTAACGAGAAATGTTCAGCAGGCCATTACCCAATCTCTCGGACTTGGCATTGATGAACTCTCCGATCGGTGGAGAGAATTCTACAGGCAGAGATATTTTCCCGAAGTTGCTGAGCGGCAGTCCTTGCGTGCAACTGCTTCAGAAGTCACATCGCGCCAGAGAAGAACCCGTTCCTACAATACAAGTCCCGCTATCTCTCCAAACGGCGATCGGATCGCTATGATCTCAAACAGGAGAGGCGTATTTGATGTAGTGGTGGTTGATGCCAACACAGGCGAACGATTAAAAACACTGATTGAAGGTGGTGACAGCCCTCTTTTTGAAGAGTTGAACATTTTAAATCCAAATCTTTCATGGTCTCCTGATGGCCGAAAGATCGCACTTTCAAGTAAATCTCAAGGCAGATATAATCTAGCGATTGTAGATTATGAAACCGGAAATTCAACAACCACCCGTTTTCCCAGCCTCGATGCAATAAATTCTGTAGCCTGGTCACCTGATGGGCAAAAAATTGCTTTCGATGGTAATATAGGTCCCTATCAGAGTATTTTCGTGTACAATCTCGAGACAAACGATTTTCAAAACCTGACCGGTGACGTATTTACCGACAAAGAGCCGGCCTGGGCCAGCGACTCAGAGACAGTATATTTTATATCTAACCGTGGGGCTAATACGACTCCGCACACCTACCTTGCAGGATATTCTATTGTAATTAGTGACGATTTCTTTGAAACAGACCTATATTCAACGAATATCAATACAGGCAGGATAGAACGTCTTACCAATACACCATTATGGTCGGAAACTCAGCCGGCAGCAACACGCGACGGCCGCCTTGTATTTGTATCGGATCAGAATGGAATTCCAAATATATATGAATACGACTTAGATACCCGTTCTGTATATCCGCTTACCGATATGCAATCGGGCGTTATGCAAATTTCAATCTCTTACGATGGAACACGTCTTGCTTTCAATGCCTTGAACGAAGGTCTTCCGGATGTTTATGTGATTCGATCGCCTTTTTCGCGGCGAATGGATCGACAGCTTACGCCCAATGCATGGGCGCAGCAGCGTGCTGAACAAACCCCGGGAGATAGGGTTCCTGCTATAGCATACGCTCGTGAAATGATCTCTAACCGTACGCAGGGGAATCAGCTGATGGTAAGGGCAGTACCGCCAACCGTCGAGCCCCCGGAAAGGGCTGAGCAAGAGCGAGAAGAACGAACCGGGGATCGGGTTGATTTTAGAAACTACCAGTTTGGCGAGGCTGTTGTCCGAGATACTACTCTGGAGCTGAGAGACGACCCCCGAAAATTTGAGCCTACCGATAACGTAACCGAGGATGGGTTCTACAGACCGAAGGAGTATCGTCTGCAGTTTTCGCCTGATATCAGCTATGCAGCAGGCCAAGTAAATACATTTTCCGGATCATCGGCCTTTGCATTCGTCACGCTTAGCGATCTATTTGGAGATCATCAAATTGCTATAGGCAGCGATTTAACCTTTGATCTCAGAAACAGCGATTATCTGATCAGCTACGCTTATCTTAAAAACAGAACCAACTTCTTTGCGTCGTTCAATCATCAGTCAAGAAATTTCCAGACCTTCAGAGGAGAGTTACTTCGCTTTCGAACCTTTAGCCTCTCATCGGATTTTCAATATCCGCTAAATCAGTTTCAACGTTTCGATTACGGAATATCTGCAATAGGCATTTACAGAGACTTTAGTTCTGTGCGAGGCATCGGTCAGCAGAGTGCGCAAAACGATCAGAGCTTTTTCCTGAACCCCTCTGTTACCTTCACTGGAGATTTCACGATTCCTCAACCTGGCAGCATTACACCTGGCGGAGGTTCAAGATACTCTATACGGCTCTCTGGAAGCCCACCACTGTTTGCTGCCGATCCTCCACAGTTTGCCACATTGTTAGGTGACTACCGAAAGTATTTTGATCTTGGTAACAGAACCTCATTCGCGTTCAGAGGTTCAGGAGCTTTTTCACTCGGGCGAGATTCTCAAACCTTTTTTATGGGCGGTATGCTTGGATGGATAAACCAAAGATGGAGTGATGCTGAAATTCCATTTGAACGACTTGCCGACACATTCTTTACCCTGCCTGCAACTCCGCTTCGAGGTCACGAATTCAATACTACTTTTGGCGACCGCTTTTCGCTTATGAATGCAGAATTCAGATTCCCGCTGTTTGCAGCTGTCCTGCCCGGTCCCATTCCTCTGATACCGCTCTATAACATCACAGGCGTGGCTTTTATAGACGCAGGAGCCGCATGGGGGTTCGATATTCCATACTCACGTTTCCAGGATACACAGACCGGAGAGCCCATTGTATTTTTTGAGCGCGATGCCAGTCTGGATTTCAGGGTAGCTCAGAAACGCGAATTTGTTCTCGACAGAGAGACCGGTGAACCCCGTGGCGGTGAACCGCGCCAGGGTGATGTAACGTCAACCGTCATTGACGGCGATATTTTGATCGGTGCAGGTTTCGGACTTCGAACCATTCTGCTCGGATTACCTTTCCGCTACGATGTTGGCTGGCCTTACTTCAGGGATGGTTTCGACAGTTCGCCGATTCATTATTTTTCGATTGGGATAGACTTTTAAACAGGTATCTATTCTGGATATTAAAAGCCATACCGATTCAATTTGGTATGGCTTTTTTGTGTAGCGAATTATTTTTGCGTACTGCGTAAACATCACCTGAAACCTGAGTACAATTGCTAAACCATCAGCGTAAAACTCCCCTGCCAGTGCTTTATTGGTTCCGGCCTGTCCCGAGCATTGACTCGGGGGTGTATTATCCCGAAAAGGGGAAACTTTTCTTTGATCACTTTTAAGTGATTTGGAGTCGAACTCAAGATTCAGGGAGTTATAACAATCTCAGTTCTCTCGTGTTTCCATTGATCCCGCAAATGCATAATTATTGATGACGTTTCATCATCATAACTCCATGATATATCGGAATCTGTTTCACCGGCAGAATTTTCGACAATTCTGTTCTCATTTACAGTCACTTCCCGGGGATGGCTCGTATATTTAAAATGAAGCTCATATGATCTGTAATCACTCATCCCCTCATATTTACTTTGCACTGCACCCATTGTTAGCCGCAGCTGGCCCGCAACTTCATTGTACCTGAACATTGTCCGTGCTGCCCTCACACGCCTGTAGTCCCGGCTGTGCCCGTCATCTTCGGTCAGGCGAAACGTACCGGCATCACCGGTATAAATTTCAATCAACAATTCGTCATTGGATCCATTTCTGATTTGCCCGCTTTCTGTTCTGTATGGAATCACAGATCCCGCTTTTACGAATAGCGGAAGCTGACGACGCGGTGCCTCAACCACCCAACTCTGCCCTGCTGCATATCGCCTGCCGCTGTGATAATCATACCAGCTTCCCTCTCCGGGAAAATAGATGCTCTGCTCCCTGGTTCCCGGTTCTGTAACAGGTGCAACGAGAAAGGCATCCCCGAACATGTACTGGTTTTCTCTATCTCTAAATCCGCTCACAATCCCCTCTCCTGTCTGTCGCGTTACGTGGGCGTGCGTGTAAATGTAGGGAAAAAGACGTGATCTCAAATTTGTGTACTCTTTAAACGCATTCATTACACCTTCATCTGCGGAGTTAAAAAGTGAGGCTGGACTATCATTCGTGAAAAGGTGCATCACAGGCATAAAGGATGCCAGCTGAATACGACGGATCATCAGTTCAGTATCTAAAACAGGCTTCTTATCGAAATCTACATATACAGGAATTGATAGAAACGGTGTGTTATAGATACTTAGATTTGGGTTCGAAAAAGCATCTAAAATCTCATGCAGACCGCCTGGATAAAAAGAAAAATCAGTTACTTCAGGAGATACGCTCCAATCTTCACCCCCCGGTTCTGAGGTCATAGCCGGATGTTGCAGAGAGATCGGATCATAACCATAATACAGGCCTCTGAGTACCACTGAACGCTCCTCATGTAATGAAGCCGGGTGTTTGGCTGCACTTAAGGTCTTCGCTTGATGTGGAGACACCTGACCGGTTACTTTCAAAAATTGGTATCCGCCTTCATATATATCTGATCCTGCACTGCCGTTGCCGTTAAAAAGATCATCTGCATCTTTCTCTACTCCCTGGATAATTCCTGACTCATCAAATGGTTTAGCCTGAGCCACCCCTGAATGGTTGACCTGCAAACTTCTCCATGCTGCATCCGGAATGAACGGCCAGCTTAAATTACCACTATCTGATTTATGAACGGGCTCATCAAATCTGTCGCCATATCCAAAAATTACCCCGAAATACCAATCTGGCGGAAGCATAACCGGCTTCTCCCGAAACAGAATTGCAGCGTTTATTTCAGGCGATGAAGAGGCAGGATATCCAAGTCCTGAAGGGGGGGTATAATCGTTATATGACATCTGTATTTTATGAACTTGTATCCCTTCTTTTCCTCCCGAATGAATCCGGATTGAGTAGTGACCTCTTTCACTTAAGGTAATCTTCTCGGCACTTTCATTCTCCCTCCCGCTTCTTGACCACTGAAGACGGCTATCAGATGAAAGTTCAACCTGAAATTGATCAACTAAGAAGCCGGACGGGCCGGTAATAGTTACAAATACCGGGCGGGTAGTGTCCGTCTCTTCGTAGGAAGATACCAGCCCAAGAACCCAAAAAGAGTACCTGCCGGGGTTGGAGAGATAAAAAGCGGTATTCAGGTTGAAGGAGCTATCCGGTTCAGAAGTACCTGAAAGCAAACCGATGCTGTTTAAATAACGTACAGTCTTCCAGTTAGGTTTTTCATCCTCGTCTGTGAAGTCAATAGATATGATGCCGTCTGTTTCATAATGATCTGCAGCAGGATAAGGTGAACATGCGCTGAACACAAGGAAGGGAAGCAGCAAAAATAGTGCAGATAGCTGATTTATAAATCTCATTTTTGTTGTAGAACGAGTGCTTATATTCGTTCTAAGAATATCACTATGGCACCGAAACTGCAAAGATGAGTTTTAGCTTATCTCAGTTCAATCCGTACGTTTTGAAGCTATTATGATCGCTGCGGGAAATCATACAAGCTGAATGGAGCCAGATGCCATTATAACTCAAAAGTATGTAGTATTTTAGGAATTGGAATTATTTACCTGCTTTTTAAAATCCTTAGACATTTTGAGAGTCGGAACATATTGTTCTGGAACAATTACTTCTTCATTTGTTTTTGGATTCCTTGCTACACGCTGCGCTCTTTTCACAACTTTAAAACTGCCAAATCCTCTCAGTTCAATTGTTTCACCGCGCTTCATTGAATCTATAACAGTGTCAATAAATCCATTTACAACTGCTTCGGTCTCAACTTTAGTTAGTCCTGTGGATGATGAAATTGCATCAACGATGTCTGCTTTTGTCATAACGGTCTATCTTTTTTACTTATAGGTGTTTAGGGCGTAATTAGTTAACTCAATTTTTTCACTCTTTTGCATAGAAAGAGCTTTCAAAGTTAAATCGTTCATTACTTTGCCAATTTTTATTAAAAAGTAACTCATATTATTTATACATTCGAAGCTGAAGTAATTACAACCTTGCAAATACTGAATGGTCATCTCCGATACAGTTTACTACTGGCTTTTAAACATTAGTATAAAATACCTCTAAAACATGCCGTTTTTGGCAAAGTAATAATCTTTAAATTGCTGCCATACGCGGTTTTTGTTCTGATTGGAGCTTTCACAGAAACCTTTTCCAATCGTTTTGGACAGATGTGGTTCACTTCTGAAGTATTTTTCACAATAAATGCCAAATCTTTTATTACATTCGTACTGATTTTAACCTGAATGCCTAAAAAATATTTATGGATACCTTTGAGCGCATCATTTATACCCTTGAAAGCTTAGTATGGAGTTTTCCTCAGTCAGTCTTTGGCTACCAATCGCTACCCCTTTTGGTTGTCGTAATTCTCGGTTTTGGGATTTTTATTACTGTTCGACTTGGATTTATACAGGTTTTTCAGTTCAAAGAAGCATTCAAAGTTTTAACAGGGCAGTATGATGATCCGGACGATAAGGGAGATATCAATCACTTTCAGGCGCTGAGTACTGCTCTCTCAGCTACGGTTGGCGTCGGTAATATTGCAGGGGTTGCGCTGGCTATTCACGTTGGCGGGCCCGGTGCTCTCTTCTGGATGTGGGTTACCGCTATATTCGGCATGGCTATAAAATATACTGAGTGTACACTTGGTTCGTACTACCGAACTGAAAACAAGGATGGGTCTGTATCAGGCGGCCCCATGTATTATATAGAAAAAGGGCTCGGTTCCAATTGGAAATGGCTTGCCGTGCTTTTTGCTATTGCCGGTTCAATTTGTGCACTTCTAACCGGTAACGCAATCCAGGCCAACACGCTTGCCGATGTAATGAGCACCGAATTCGACATACCACTTTATATCACCGGATTGATTACAGCATCCCTGGTTGCAGCAGTTATACTTGGAGGAATTAAAAGAATTGGTGCTGTAACGGCACGCCTTGTTCCGCTGATGGCCATACTGTATGTACTTGGTGGCCTTGTTATTTTATTACTTCACTATGATCAGGTTATTCCCGGATTTGTGACCATTCTTACAAACGCGTTCAATCCACAGGCCGGTGCGCTGGGTGTAGGTTCAGGTGCACTCATTTTAACTCTTAGCTATGGTGTTCAGCGTGGGCTGTTTTCTAATGAAGCAGGTCAGGGATCTTCTCCCATTGCAATGTCTGCAAGTAAAACAAAAGAGCCCGTTCACTCAGGCCTTGTTGGTTTAATCGGGCCTTTCATCGATACGCTTGTGGTTTGTACCATTACCGGGCTTGTAATTGTCGTAACCGGAGCATGGGATACCCATCACAAATCAACCGTAAACCCGGCTGAAGGCAACATCTCCTACTCGCTCATTGTATCTGATACAGACTCGGAACTTGACCAAGAAAATGTTTTGGTTTTTGAGAACGGATTGCCGGTAAACGGTCAGATGCTGCGATACAACATTCCTGTGGATACCATGTTTGTTGACTCTGACTTCTCTGTTCCGTTCAATGGCCAAATAGAGCTGATAACCATCCGAACAGACATTGGAGAAATCACCGATGATACTGAACTGTTTCTCAGCAGTGCAGGTGCAATTGTTATTGATGAAGAGGGTAATCCATTAAACAACCTATATGGAGGAGTAGTAGAAAATGTGGCTTCGCTTACATCTGCAGCGTTCGCGATTGGATTGGCACCGCTAATGCCTGGGGGACAGTATTTGGTTACCATTGCCGTATTCTTCTTTGTAATTTCAACCTCCATCAGCTGGAGCTATTACGGGGAAAGATCTATCCACTACCTTTTTGGACAAAAATCGATCTTCACTTACCGAATGGTTTTTGTTGCAATGCACTTTTTAGGAGCCATAGTATCCGTTAGTGTGGTATGGTCATTTGGTGATGTGATGCTCGGAATTATGGCGCTCACAAATATTATCGGCCTCATCGCCCTTAGCGGGATCATATACTCCATTACTCAGGCCTACTTAAAAAAGAAGAAAGCAAATAATTAATAACAGATAAAATGATAAATAATAGACAAGTCACTGTTATTGATCACCCAGTTGTATCCCGGGATCTCAGTATTCTGCGTCAGTCACACACAGATACTGCAGGATTTCGGGCAGCAATGGCGCGAGTTGCCACCATACTTGCTTATTTTTCTTTAAAAGAACTTCCTCTTAAAGAGACACAGATTCAAACACCCATTACTAAAACAAAAGGGTATGAAATTGATACAGAAATTATTGTGGTGCCTATTCTCCGGGCAGGACTTACACTTGTAGATGCAATCATGAATTTTATTCCTGATGCCAAGGTGGGGCATCTCGGAATGTACAGAGACGAAACAACACACGAACCCGTTGACTATTATTCAAACCTTCCTGAGGGAATTTCAGACGGCATGGTGCTTTTGGTTGATCCCATGCTTGCCACTGGCGGCAGTGCAGATGACGCAATTGGCTACCTTAAAAACCAAGGGGCTAAGCAAATTCGCTTCACCTCTCTGATTAGTGCTCCTGAAGGAATAAAACGAATTACTGACAAATATCCCGATGTTTCTATCATCACCGCTGCTGTGGATGAAAAACTTAACGAAGACGCATTTATCGTCCCCGGACTCGGAGACGCGGGAGACCGGTATTTTGGTACTTCGTAGCGTAGTTCCGCTAGCAGCACTCTCATTTTTTCTATTTACAGCATGCGGCGAACTCTCCGATTTTGATGCCCGGCAGATTCAGTCAACTTTAAATGATTCTCTAACCACAACTACCGAAAGCTGGGATGTGGAAATGCTGCTGATGAAAGATGGACGATCCAGAATAAAAATTGATGGGTCCTACGCTATAAGCTACCAGATGCCAAATCGTAAAGAGACTCATATCGACGGACCTGTGTATGTACAGCTTTATGATTCTGCCGGTGTACTTGAAACGGAAGCGTGGAGTAAAAGAGCCGTCTATCTCGAATCGAACAGTGAATTTGAGCTCTTCGATTCAGTTCGGGTTCAAACAGTTACAGACAGAGAGCTCTATTCTGACTATTTAAAATGGTCTGAGCGTACCGACAGAATTACTTCACCCGAATTTGTTACTATTATCACACCATCAGACAGCATCGCGGGTCGTGGATTTAACGGACTCACCGACCTATCTAACTACACAATTGATGAACCAAGAGGGAGATTCCTTGTTGATTAGACCGATAGCATCCGGCTCCGCATTACTGTTTTTTCTGATCGTGATGGCCGCCCCGATTTTTACGGTATCAACTCTGCAGGCTCAGAGTCAGGTATTTATTGAAAATGCCGATCGCGCCGAAGGTACCGTTATTGATGGCGAAAATGTTCGGAAACTGCTTGGGAATGTTATTCTCAGGACCGAACAGATGCGTATGGAAGCCGACAGCGCGTATCAGTTCATTAACCGTAACCTCATACACGCATTTAATATCCAGATAGAAACGGATGATGATATTATCTGGGCAGACACTCTCTATCACAATACCTTCACCGATATAAGCGAATTCAGAGGGAGAGTAATTATTGAATCTCCCGCCAACACCGTATTCAGCGAAACAATCGACCTTATATCGCCGCTTGACCTGGCCATATTCAGATCACCGGTACGGTTCGAAGATGAACGAGGCACTCTTCTTGCAGATTCGGGGCTCTATTTCCAGAAAGCCGACAGTGCAGTATTTCGGGGAAACGTACAGCTGGCGGACTCCACACAATACCTCGAAGCAGACTCTCTTTTCATGAATCGCTCCAAAGATCTTTATGAACTCCATGGACGGGTATTTGCCGACGATTTTGAAGATAAGGTTACATTTGAGGGGAACTATCTGCTTGCTGATTCTGCAGGCTACCGACTTCTTACAGGGGATGACGCTTGGCTGATGGAAGTAAGCGAAAGTGATGCGGACACAACGCATCTTATCGCAAAAAAAATAGAACTCCAGGAAACAGACACCACATCTTCAATGGACGCCTATCAACAGGTTCGGATCTGGTCCACAAAATTTTCTGCCATCGCCGATACGGTCAATTACCGGGATGATACAGAACAGTTTACGTTAAGAAGCAGTCCTATTCTCTGGCAAAAAAATATTCAGCTTACCGGTCCCCTTATTGAAGCAACCCTCGAAAATGAGGATATCAGATTTCTGCGATCCTTTACGCGGCCCATAGCCGTTCAGGAGGATTCAGCCACGGGAAGGCTTCACCAAATGACCGGCGATACACTCCACGCCTATTTCGACGCGGGGGAGCTTGACCGGTTGGTCGTGTTCGACAATTCTGAAATCATTTTTCATCAAAAAGATGAAGAAGACCAGCCCGACGGATTGATGGAGCTGATAGCTGTGGGATCGTCTACCATGATTTTCTTAGATGGTGAGTTCGATTACTTTAAGGCTGAACGGAACATCGACGGTTCATACCTCCCCGAAGGTCCGCAGATCGGCGATCGAAGGCTCGATAATTTTCAGTGGAATCCGGACCGAAGACCTCAGCGTCCGGCTATTCGAATTCCAAGGCTTCCCGCAATACTCGATATCAGACCGTTTGAGCTGCCTCCCCGATACGTGCATTATCTTCAGGATCAGGATGGGATTTTTGAGGAGTAGGGAAAAGTGAGAAGGGAAAAGTGAAAAGCTGTAGGAGCGATAGTCCCTATCAATTGGGTCTTGTAAAACATGGAATGTCTATCACTCGCAGCACATAATTTCTGCTCCAATCGGGTTGGGGATTAAATTTGTTTGACTTATGTGAACAGAAATGCCATGTTTTGTTTGGAGCAACTCATTACGCTCCCGACTTTCAGAATACTATTTGATCAGACAGCAAAAATCTGGCTCTCATCGCGGAAGGCTTTGAACTCCAATGCATTCCCGCTGGGATCGAGGAAGAACATGGTAGCCTGTTCACCCGGCTTGCCCTTAAAGCGAATGTAGGGATCGATTACAAACTCGGTATTGTGCTCGATCAGGCGGTCTACCAGTTTGTGCCACTCATCCCACTCCAAAATCACCCCAAAATGTTTGGCGGGAACCTCATGACCGTCCACCTCATTTTTTGCTGACTTTCCCGCATCTTCAGGACTCAAATGCGCCACCACCTGGTGACCAAAAAAGTTGAAGTCGATCCATTTCTCAGAACTCCGTCCGGTTTCACAACCCAGGATATCCCTGTAAAAAATCAGGGTGTCTTTCAGTTCTTTAACTGGAAATGCAAGATGAAACCGTGGGATTTTTTGTTCTTTGCTCATGGGATACTAAAATTTTTGTTGAAATATTTTTTGATATAGTTTGAAGATAGTAAATATAGATTCATGTGCCATGAGAAATCTTCAATGTTCAACGGCCAGAGAATTCAGTATCAGTGCGATAGCCGGAGGCAACAGCGATGACGCAAGGGTGGGGCCCACATGCATGGAATTCAACAACTACCCTTTTCCTAACCAACATGAAGGAACCCATTTCTGAGCACTCGCTCAACGCTTAGTGCTCTGCCTCATCCGCGGAGGAAAAGAGATTCACCCGCTGTATTTCTTATCCGTTCTCAGTTTGAAGCTTTTTCGATGGTGCTCGGTATATCCGTACGCTTCTAGACCGGCAAAGTGTTCTTTTGTTGGGTAACCCACATTGCAATTCCAGCCGTAAAACGGATATTGTTCGTGGAGTTTAGTCATCAGTTCATCGCGGTATACCTTCGCCAGAATCGAGGCCGCAGCAACTGAGGCTGACCGGTCATCGCCCTTCACCAAACAGGTGAGCGGAAGCATAGTTACGGGCGCTTTATTCCCATCCACCAGCAGGTAATCGGGACTGGCGCCTGCTGCTTCACTGCATTTCGTCATCGCATGAAGTGATGCATGCAATATATTAAGCTTGTCGATTTCTTTTGGCGAGCACCATTGAATAGTCCAGAAGCGCGCATCCTGTTTTATCTGTTCGGATAAAACCGGGCGGTTAACTTTTTTTATCATCTTGCTGTCTCGAAGCGCATCGTTTACATTCGCCCCGGGTTTCAATATTACACCTGCAGCCACCACCGGGCCGCAAAGGCAGCCACGGCCCACCTCGTCCAGACCCATTACACGGGTATATCCTTCACTCCAGAGCTGTTTTTCAAAATGGTATCGATCGATTTTCTGTGTGATATCAAAAAATAATTATTTTACGTTTAACAAAAGGTAAGAAAAGTTTCTTAGCAGATATGGCATTTCTGTTCTGGTTTCTCCATCTAGCAACCATTGCTCCTCTTCAATATCGATATTTGTTCTGCCTCCGAGTCTTGAGAAATACCATATCTGTAATGCAATGATTTATGAGGTTTATTAGTTATACCATCGAACCGAAAAACAACAGGTATTTTATGCATTTCCGATATCAGCAGTGGGATGAGCGTTTTAACCGGCAGTCCGGAAAATCTCCGTTCGATACGCTTTGGGATCTGTTCCAAGAGCTGCTCACTATCTCAGGAGGCGACGTGTCTCAGGCAATGCGCTGGCTTAACGATATTGATAAAGACTACGGCATTACCGACCAGTTTGATGACGGTTACGGAATCGGGGACTTTATTGAGGAGATGCAGAATCGCGGCTACATCCGCTATGATGAGGATCAAACGATGATGGTACCGACATCAAAAACCGATCGGAGCATTCGTGAGAAATCGCTGCATGAGATCTTTCGCCAACTGAAGAAAGGCGGACAGGGCCAGCATAAAACGCCTCATACCGGACGCGGGCTTGAACGCCAGCCTGAGACACGCAATTGGGCACCGGGCGACGATATAGGTCATATCGACAGCGTGGGAACGCTTATGAACATGCTTCAGCACAGCACTCTGGACCAGTTCCAGCTTAGGGAGTCCGATCTGGAGGTTCACGACACAGATCATCACACTTCCGCATCTACCGTTCTGCTGATTGATTTAAGCCACTCAATGATTCTTTACGGTGAAGACCGCATCACGCCGGCCAAAAAAGTGGCGATGGCGCTTTCGGAAATGATCATGAGAAACTTCTCAAATGATTCACTCGATATTGTAGCGTTTGGAAACGAAGCGTGGGAAATTGAAGTAAAAGATCTCCCCTATTTACAGGTTGGTCCGTATCACACAAATACGCTTCAGGCGCTAAGGGTAGCAAGAAGCATATTGCAACGGAAAAAGTTTTCCAATAAGCAGATCTTTATGATTACCGACGGCAAGCCCTCCTGTATGATCGAAAACGGTCAACTCTATAAAAACAGTTTTGGGCTTGACCGGAAAATCATCAATAAAGTGCTGGATGAGGCGGTGGTCTGCCGTCGCAAACAGATCGATATAACCACCTTCATGATCGCACGCGATCCCTACCTGCAAAATTTTGTACGGGAACTCACCGATGCAAACAAAGGCCGGGCATACTACTCCTCACTGAATGAACTCGGCGGCTATATTTTTGAGGATTACATACGAAACCGGCGGAAAAATGTGAGATGAATTAAAATAAATATGCCCGAATATCTCCCAGCTCCGTCACGATATAGATTTCCCGGCTCGTAAAATCGATATCAAATATCGGTTTTAACTCTATCTCCTGATCAGAATCGAGCTGATAGGTGTGAGTTAATTCTCCCTCTCCATTGAACCGGTGAATCTGAATCATTTCGTGTTCGGAAATAAGAAACAGGTCACCTTCCGGCCCTATCACACCGTCATTAAAGTAATCCAGACCGATTCTCGAACGGATATCCGCCCGCTGCATCCGCTCCATCGTTTGAAAAAAGTGATTTGTTACCTTCTCGAATTCAGGAATCTTTAAAAGGTCTGTTTCCGATTGTTTTTCACCATTCATTCGGTATTGCGCTATCTTGGGAAGTGATGTGTAGACAAGCGTTAGTTGATCCGAATTTGACGGATCACTCACCGGAAAAACATTTGCGCGGTAAAATCCCGGTATCTCACCATTCAGGATATCATCCCGAATTTTTTGATTATCCAGCGTTAATGTTGAACCTTCCGGTATTTCCCCCACATCAGATTTCAGTTCACCAAACCAATCGTAAAGACGATAAACAGAATCAGCTGACTTTCCGGCTTGAACCGGGGAGAGCATCACCTCATCATCAGTGGTTATGTGCGGCTGGTTTGTCAGTGTAGGTACGATAATTTGTGTTGTTGTAACCGGGGGAGACGGAACCGATGGAATGTAGCCGATCTCACCATAATCGAACACAGAGTCGTACTCGCCATCATGCGAATATCGATGGATCAAAAATTGACCCGTATCAACGATGTAAAGGTAGTTTCCGGTCAAATGAATGTGACTAACCCATTGAATCTCTCCCGGGCCGCGCCCAACCCTTCCAAACTCTCTGTCGATTTCGCCGCCGGTATTCAGCATGATTACGCTGCCTTTTGCCGCGTCATACACCTACAGTTTTGAGGAGTTATCAAACCTGATAAAATTAGGAACCGCTATCAGATTCTCCTTATGACTGATAAATGTCCTGTAATCAACCAGGGATACAATATCCGGACCAGAATCACCCGTTTCTGCAGGAGTACACCCTGCCCAAAAGACTAAACTCCAAACGACTGAAAATAATAGAAAATAATATCTAACGACTGATTCACAACAATAACACAGCGGACACATCCTACTCATTTTCGGCTCTCTGTTCCGGACTTGCCGGCATTGGCGGAGGCGGTGGAACTTCAAAGCTGTGGCTTGCCCGTATCACCTCCAGTTTATCTTCCAATATTTTGTATTGGCGCACAATGTTCACATAATAGCGATCCACCTCATCTCTCTCTTCTATGAGTGATAATCTTATATACTCCTCCGTTATTGATATAATTCCATCTGTCAACGCACCGATTTTAGATTTTACCATCTCTTCGTATCTCGGAGAATCTTCATCAACTGAAATATATCTGAAGCGCAGAAGGCGGTGTTTTCTCATCACGTTCTGAACATCCAGCACAATCCCAAAATAGGCGTTCTTATGAACCCTGAGAGAGATAATACGATCTGTCAGATTCTCAAACTCCGCCAGCTGTTCACTCAGCTCTGAGATGTGAATCTCTTCGTTATTGAGCAGTATATTTTCAGAATCTGAAATTTCAATCCCAATCACATCCCCGTACATATCCTGCGCGGGTAATGCTGTTCCAAAGAGCATTGCTGCAGATATCAAAACCGGTACTGCTGCACTCATTTTCAAAACTGATCGCTGAAAGGAGGTCTGCCGGTTCATCATAAGCATTCTCTTTTTGATTTGCGAAAAATTGAATGAGCTGGTCAAATGCATCGGCTGCTGCCCTTCAAGTGTTTTCAGAAGCATTTTCTGGTATGATTTCACACATTCGGTCTTCTGCAACACTGCCCGATCTGCCAGAAATTCGTGATTAAGCTGCAGCGCCTGTTTGAAGTACTTATAGAGCGGATTGAACCAAAAAAGTGCTTTCAGGGTCTCTAAAAGTAAAATATCCCAGCTATGTCGTTGACGGATATGGGCGTTTTCGTGAATGAGTACTTCTCGGCTAATATTTCCATTAGTATACTCCTGCTCATTCAGAAAAATATATCCCATAAAACTGAAGGGCGCTGTTTGCTTTTTTAACAGAACTACGGTGGAGTCTTTGTAGTAAAACCGGGCGTGACGCCGCACTTTATGCAGTATCGATTCAACTTTGCAGGTGAGTCTGATTAACAGTATCAGAGTAACGAAAACGTACATTGAAACTCCGGCCGTGATCAACTTAGATGTGGATATCAAACCATTTTCTGCACCGGATAACGCCACAGTTTCTTCTTCCCCGGAGAGTTCAACCGGCTGAAGGTTTCGTGCGCCGGATGATTCTGTTGCTCCCCACGATAAGATCTGATCCAAAATTCCAACCGGCAGTAAAGGAATAATCAAAGAAAAAAGAAGAGAACAGAGCAGATACCCGCGATTAAAACGCGGCATGTTCTCTTTCTCAAGAAAGAAATGATACACCGCGAATAGCAGCGCCAGGCACAATGTTGATTTGAAGAGGTAGAGTATCATGACTGACGCTTTTCCAGTTCTTTGTTCACAATTTCTCTGAGTTCTTCCAGCTCTGAATCGGTCAGGTCGGTCTCCGAAGCAAAAAAGGAGGCAAACTGTGAGGGAGAGTCATCGAAAAACTTTCGAATCAGGCCGTTCAGATGCTTCGAAAAGTAGACGCTTTTCTTTACCAGCGGATAATATTGACGCGATCGTCCCATCTGCTCATAATCTACAAAACCTTTATCCTGCATCCGTTTCAACAGTGTGGCAACCGTTGTGGTTGCCGGTTTCGGTTCGGGATAGCACTCCAGAAGATCCTTCATAAACGCTTTTTGAAGATTCCAGAGGTGCTGCATCAATTCTTCTTCTGTTTTGGATAGTTTCATGATTCTACAACATTAGAGTATTTTCTACGAATGTAGAGCATATGATTTAAAAAGTAAAATTTATTTTTCGATTGGCTGGTGATTGATCCGATGTTGGTTCATGAGGTTAGATCCTTTTCTACCATTCCCATTTCCGGCCTTTCCGCGGCGTGGCAACTCCAACCCTGATTTAAAACGGTAAGCTTTGCCAATGAAAGCTGTTTTTTTTATGAAGACGGGAGATCGCGGATCTGGGTCCACTATGACGTGCAGGCAGAAACTTAACATTTTAGTGATAGTATAACTGTGTAAATGCAACTTCAGAATTCAATTTACCCCATGTTGAATCGCTGGTAAATGTGCGGCCCATCGCCTGAAACTGGCGCACAAAACGCCGTTTATTTACCCGGGGTGCAAACTGCGCGTACTCTAACATAAAGACTCTGCGGGTCTCCGAATCGTAAAAGGTGAAATGGACAAACGGTCCGCCCATAAAATCATTTGTCATTCGCCATACGCCCATTGTCTCATAACCTGTGAGTCGGTTACCGGTACTGAATTCTTTTGTCTCCACCGACTCTCTGTAATCTGTTTCCACGTATGAACCATCCCGCTCTCCCTGAACCAAAAATTGCATCAACGAATCGCGGGTGCTGTTAATCCACTTTGGATTGATAAAATCACCATGCTCTACATCCTCTTTCCACCAGGCCCACATCCACCGGTTATTATCCGGCAGGTAACGGCGAAACATTACCGACTTTGCAGAATCGAATAGCTGAACGTAATCGTGCTGCATTCGCACGCTCCATCCGTGATTTTTCCAGAGTGAGTCAGCGAGCGCAACCTGTTCTCCCCTTCTAAAAACCTCTTCTGTTCTATAGTTGATCTCCCTCTCTTCCAAATGGGATAGCAGTTCATCACTGCTGTTTCTAATTTTTTCGGCAAGACGTTCATCCGATGTGGAGGTCAGAATAAGGGTCCACTGACCCCTTGCCCATCGGTCCTGCAACGGGAAGGCGAAGCTTTCTTGCTGATTTACCCGCTGCCCTACTTTGGAACTGAGCATTCCTCCGATAAGCTGAGATGTATTTGTCTGCTTATCCAGCGGAGCAGCGATAATGATATTTCTGAACCTTTTCAGTTCATCCAATTCCTGGTTGCTTTCAAAATCTCTGAAGACAAACGTGTAGGCGGGTTCATGGGGATGAGGAACAGTCTGCAGGAGCCGCCCAAATGTTTCGCGAATAGCATCAGCCGTCTCACTTTCCCACTGGCTGGATGGCATCACCACTATGATTTCATCAACTGGTCCGACTGCTTTATTTTGGTAGTCAACGCTACAAGCTGATGCAATTAACAATAATATCAGTGTGTAGGAACAGGTTTTAAAGGAATGAATCATAACTCTGACCTCTATGTTTATAGAATGTTTTCTACAAATGTAGAGATTAGGATTGTGAAAGTGAAATTATTTTTCAGTTCATCATAACCCGATACCTAACTAAGGCTTATGGCATTATTACGCTATTCTCTTCACGGGCATTAAAATTTTCCGCGGATATGTGTAATAATCTGACTCATTGGGGCTAATTCTCGTTTCAGACTTTCATTCTCTTGGATTATAGAACCTCAAAATGATATAAAATAATCTACTCTAAAAAGACAAAACACCCTTAAAACAAAAAAAGGCGTCTAGTTTTAGATAGACGCCTTTTTGGAATTTTATATAAGCCTGAATTAAATCAGATATCGAGATTTGCCATTACTTCGTCAGTAATATCAAATTCTCTCTGAATTTCTTCAGATACATAGAGAATAATGACATCTCCACCGGATGTTGTGGTATTCAATACATAGTCGAGCCCTTTGTTAGCAGCTACAACATTTATCGATTCCTGAATCTGGTTCAGCAGAGGAGACATCAATTGTGCCCTTTGCTGCTGAAACTCTTGTTCAGCCCTGCTCTGCATTTGCCGAAACTCTGCATCCATTTCACTCAGTCGTTCTTCTTCATTTTGGCGTGCTTGTTCGGAAATAACACCAATTTTCTGCTGATAGAGCTCTATTTCGGTCTGAAGCTCACGCTCTTTCTGAGATAGTTCAGACTGCTTGCGTTCAGCAAAGTTTTGAAGCCTCTGTTGAACAGCTCTCATTTCAGGCATACGCTCAAGCACTGCCCTGGGGTCTACAAATCCGATCTTCATATCCTGAGCCTGCGTTACTGCAGGTACAGTCATGATACCGATCATGGCGATAAGGGATGTGAAAAGAATAATTTTTGCTAATTTCATAATGCGTATCCTTCAGTATTAGTTTTGTGTAAGATGTTGAATAACTCGTTCGGTTATGTCGACTCCTCTGTCAGACATATAGTAAACTATTGGGTCTCCGGTTCCTGACTGCTTGTTAATCACATAATTGAGTCCCATTTCACGTGCCACAGTTTCCATGGCTGCTTCAACCCGGTTCAACAGGGGAGTAAAAAGTTCGTTTTGGCGCTGACGAATCTGGCTTTGAATACGATTTTGAAATCCACTCAGCTCCTCTTCAAGTTCTGCCAGGCGTTCTTCCTCAGCCTGCTGTTCCTGCTCAGACAGTTCTCCGGCCTCTATCCGTTCTGTGTACTCGGTAAGCTCTTCAATCCAGCTTTGATAGCGTTGCTGAAAGCGCTGCTCACGCTCCTGAACAAACTGTTGGAGTGTAGACTCTATCTCAGCCGTTTCAGGCAGTGAATCAAGTACATTATCAGGGCTCATTACACCTAGGCTGAGCTGCGCACTCGCAAGCATCGGTATAAAAAGTATGAAAAGTAACAGCTTTATTTTTTTCATTGGCTTATGTAGTTATTATTAAGCGCCGAAGTTACGGTTTATTTACGTTAATTTCTTATCGTTGCAGGATCCATCCCCATCTCTAACATCACATCTTCGGTGATGTTCCATTCCTCGCGTATAAAAAGATAGCGGGTTTCCTGTGCCCTGTCGAAAACGAAATCGAAGTTTTGTCTTCTGGCAACCACATTCAGGGCCTCAAATATCTGTCGCTGGATGGGTTCCAGAAGTGATTCTTGTGTCGTAAAGTATTCCCCCTGAGGACCAAATTTGTCTTCAACCATTCGATCACGCTGCTGCCTCAAGGTTTCAATTTCGTTCAGCCGCTGCTGTCTTACTTCTTCGGTAAAGAGGATTTCCCGAGCCTCAAAATCCTGTTCACGCTCTTCAATTTCTTGTTCAAGATCGCTTATTTCCTCGCGCCACCCCTCACTTAACAGGCTCAAACGCTGTTCAATCCCCGAGTATTCCGGCATGTTCTGCATAATCACATCTGTATCGATAAATCCCAGTTTTTGATCCTGTGCAGTTCCGTTGGAGACAGACACAATCAAAAGAAGCAGTATGGAAGTAATAAAACGTTTCATACTCTAAAATGGTGCGCCGATGTTGAACAGAAATTCCCACTCACCGGGTCGTAATCCTGTATTGTTTTGTGTGTGTGGCGCTGTACCATCTAGCCTGTAACCGTAACTCAGATCTACGAGTCCAAGTATGGGCAGAAAGATTCTTGCTCCAAAGCCCGCGGCGCGTTTTACATTAAATGGATCAAATTGAGTCATGCCCTCAAATGTATTACCCGCGTCCACAAACATATATGGGATCAGCTGAATCTGCTCAGACCGTACTGCGGGATATCTTAATTCGAAAGAATATTTACTAAATGCTCTACCCCCGGTTTGGCGACGCAGGTCGTCAATCGGTGAAATTTGCCCGCCTATACCGCCCGGAAAACCACGCATATTGATATTATCATTAGTAAAGCTTTGTCGTTGCTGAAGCTCCGTTCCACCCAGGTAGAACCGCTGAAAATTACTTCTGTTAGCATCACTGAAGTATCCCATGTACCCATAGTCTACTGTAGACGACAGCACCAACCTACCTACAATTGTAGCGTGGTGATGATAAGACGTTTTAAGTTTATAGAACTGAGCAAAACTCGGTATTGGCAGCGCAATTTCACCCGATACGCTGAAACGGGAACCCGTGGAAGGTGAAATTGGATTGTCGGTTGAATTACGCTCCAACACCTGCCGAACGGTTAGAAGATCGGCACGGCCATCTTCAAACACCTGGCCAAAACTGGCTACGTTAAAGTGATTGTAGGTAAGAATTGTTCTCTGAGAAAAGAAATCATCCGGCCATTGAAGCTGTCGGCCTACGCTTACACTGGCCGAGATAAGTTCATTACGCTGACCTGTCTGTTGTTGAGGCAATTGCCCAAAAAACTGATTTCTGCGCTGATTAAAATTAAGCAGATCATACGATAGTGAAACGCCCAGTGATGTGGGTCTGCCGCGTAACCAGGGCTCAGTGAAGCTGAAATTGTAGCTTTGAAATCCACTTCCCGTTACCTGAATACCTAAAGAGAGACGCTGCCCATCACCGGTGGGAATAGGATCCCAGCCGCCCGATTCGAACATTCTCTGCACTGAAAAATTATTAAAATTTACTCTTGCCGCGAGAATAACGCCAATCTGCCGGCCACCGAATCCACCGGAAAATTCAAAATTATCTGATCCCTGGGTTTCATCAAGACTGTAATCGATGTCAACTGTACGCTCTGCCATGTCGGGCTGAAGGTCGGGTGTAATTCCCTCGGGAGAGAAATACCCAAGCTGCCCCAGCTCACGAATGCTTCTAACTATTGCAGAGCGGCTGTACGTATTGCCGGGAATAGTACGTAATGTCCGGCGGACAACGTCATCATGAGTTTTGGTGTTTCCTGAGAATGAGACGTTGCGAATAGTTGCAATTTCATCCTCAATAATTTCAAAGTGAATATCAAGAGAATCCTCACCGACTATCCGAATATCCTCGCGAGCCTGGAAAAATAAGTAGCCTATGTTTTCATGCAGACTCCGAATATCCCCGTCATCCTGGCGAAAATTCAGGTTTTGGTCAAATTTGGTTTCATTGAAAACATCTCCTTTTTCAAATCCGAGCGCCTGCGAAAGACGCTCATCACTATACACAGTATTACCGTCCCAAGTCACATTTCTTACTTTGTATTGAGGCCCCTCTTCAATTGTGATATCGAAATAGACTCCCTCTTTCCCGCGCCAATCGTCAACATACACAGAATCTTCGATCACACGAATGTCCCGGAAACCATTTTCTCTGTAAAATCTCTGCAGATTTACAATTCCCTCCTGATACTCCTCTTCGGTATAGACGTGCCGGCGAAAAATTCTCCACCAGCGATCTTGTTTAATTGCACCGAAACTTTTTCTCAGACGCCGTTCGCTAAACTCTTCATGACCGATAAAATTAATTTCGCGAACTTTTGTGCGTTCTCCCCTGTCGATCTGAAATATCAGATCAACTCTGTTTGGATTGGACTCGTTCGGACGCTCGATAATTTCAATCTCTGTACCCCAGTATCCCTCCTCGGAGTAATATCGGCGAATCGTATTCAGTGCCTGCGAGCGCACAGAACTGGTGACTGCAAGACCTGAAATCAGGTTGAGACGCTCCCTCAAATCTCTCCGGTGTGATCGGCGCACCCCTTCAATCTCGTAGCTCCCAAGCCGAGGCTGTTCCTGCACGGCGATCTCAATATTGACACCGCTGCCGGCTACCCGTTCGTAAAATATCTGAACGTCGGAGAATAAACTTGTTCGATAAATTTGCTTTATGGCATTTGATATATCATCACCCGGAATGGTAATGGTTTCTCCAACCCGCAATCCGCTGCTGCTGATAAGATAGCTTTCGCGGCCGGTTATCAGTCCGGTAACAGAAACTTCGCGGATATCGTACTGCCGGGGGACAAAATTTTCGGGATTTTCAATCTGTATGCGGGTGGTATCTTGTGCATAACTGATTTGAAATGTTCCGAGTGAAATAAAAATAATTGCGATGCTATAACAGAGATGCTTAATTTTTGTCACCTTTTAGAACTTCCTTCAGCGGTTTATGAAATAATTTTATTTAAAACAGTTGATGAAGCAGATTTTGAATATCCGTTTTTCACCTTCCCATATCTACGATCACGTTGTTGATAGGATTTTATTGCCTCGTAGAGTTCATCTCTTCTGAAATCGGGCCAGTACGTTTCCGTAATATATAGCTCAGAATAGGCAAGCTGCCAGAGTAAAAAGTTACTGATTCTGAATTCACCACTTGTACGGATGATGAGATCCGGATCAGGGACTTCGGCTGTTGAGAGATGTGAGCTTATCGTATCATCGTTAATGTCTTCAGGGTTCAGCTCACCCTTTTTCACTTGTTTCGAGAGCCGCTTCACAGCTTCAGTTATATCCCATCGTCCTGAATAACTAAGTGCGAGACAGAGCTGGAGCCGATCGTTATCTTTTGTCAGTTCAGTAACTTCACTGATTTGACGTTGGCACTTTTCGGGCAGTCGTTCGATCTGTCCGATTGTCACAAACTTTATGTTGTTCTCGTTAAGGCGTTGGGCCTCTTTTTTCAATGAAGACACAAGAATCTTCATCAAGCCGTTAATTTCTACACTTGGCCGATTCCAGTTTTCGGTGGAAAAAGCGTATAGTGTAAGATGTTTCACCCCAAGCTGAGCACACGATTCCGTGATATCCCGAACAGAATCTACTCCCGCTTTATGGCCAAAAATACGGATGTTCCCTTTTGTTTGGGCCCAGCGTCCGTTACCGTCCATTATTATCGCTATATGCTCGGGTATTTTACCCGTTTCAGCGATCGCTTCCTGCAGTTCCTTATCGGACTCAGTCTGAACGTTATTTGTAAGAGTGAATGGTTTCAAAGAGATCTTTTGAGAATTTGTTGTAGCTCTACATATTAGAGCTATTATAGCCATTTTTCAAGAGCTAATTATGTATTCATTTCTTTTACGGAATGTTCCAGCTCTAGCATATCGCAAACGGCCAGAGCTGCTTCCGCCCCCTTATTTCCTTTATCGATACCTGCCCGCTCCATCGCCTGCTCTACATTGTCTGTTGTTAGCACACCAAACGAAACCGGTATTCCATATCGTATATTTAAATCTGTAATACCGCGGTTCACTGCATCACATACATAATGAAAGTGGGGAGTACCTCCCTTTATAACGGCACCGATAGCTACAACACCATCCACATTCAATTCATCGATGCACATTTTACTGGCCAAAGGCAGCTCATAGGCCCCCGGACAGCGTAACGTGAAAATTTGCTCTACCGGTATCCCTTTTCCTCGCAGGGCTGCAACTGCACCGTCTAGCATATCGTCCGTCACAAATGAATTCCATTTTGCTGCCACTACGGCAATTTTTTTCTTATTCCAATCCATGTCAGTCAGGCTTTATTCATTTTTGATCGTTGTCTTGCAGTCCGTTTCAGGGCTTCAACGTGCTGATTTCCGAGTGTCACAATCCCAAAATAGGGGTCGTAGTCAGTACGCCGGGTTCCGTGAAAATCACTTCCCCCGGTTATAAGATAACCGTTCTTTTCCGCTATTTTGGAAAAGTTTTTTTGGACAGGGTATGGATGGCTGGGGTGTATACACTCAATACCATCAATACCCTCCGCCATCAGCTCAGTAATTTCATCCTGGGAATATAATGGGCCGGGATGTGCTATTGAGAGTACGCCGCCCGCATTTTTTATCACTTTTATAGCATCTGATAAAGTGCAGTACTCAGTATCAATCCCATCCAGTTTTTCAGATGAAAGATAGCGAATAAATGCTTCGCCAACCGATGCTACCACTCCTTTATTGATCAGGACGGATGCGGCATGAGGTCGGCCAATATTACTGAAGCCCGCCTCTGC
The DNA here is from genome assembly GCA_964644975.1 of uncultured Rhodohalobacter sp. Taxonomy (GTDB): domain Bacteria; phylum Bacteroidota; class Rhodothermia; order Balneolales; family Balneolaceae; genus SW132. The sequence goes on along the minus strand of CAZXYQ010000001.1, from coordinate 40,876 downwards.
TTTTACCTCATCAAGATCAATATCTACACCCTGGTATTTTAGGTGTTCCACAATTTTCGCCATTCTGCGGCGCCTGGCCCGGCTCTGCTGAAGCATCAGCAGATTTACATCTTCGTCATCAGGATTAAAGCAGTACCCAAGCAGGTGAACTTCTTTATCTTTCCAGCGCACCGACATCTCAACACCCGGCAGGAGCTCTATTTCATTGCTACTATTCAGCTCTTTCGCTTTCTTGAACCCTTTAATGGTGTCGTGATCCGTAATGGCGATGGTCTTGAGACCCTTGCCGATCGCTTTCGTCAAGATCTCGGCCGGCTCACATGCGCCGTCCGATGCGTTTGTATGTATGTGAAGATCTGCTTTTCCCAATAAACTACGGGTTTAATAAAGTGTGATATCGTTCTATATTCTCAAGCAGTTCAACTGCCTCTTGTACCGACCTGTCCGTGCTAAGCCGCTGTTGTGCGCGTCTTTCAGCCGACCCGCTCTGAGCAGCCCACTCCTCCTTGAGGCGCTGCTCAATAAAGTCGCGATTGTTCATAAGATCCTCTTCTTTCTTTCTCTCAATGGATTGTTTCAATTCGCTGATTAATTCATTAGTTCTCTGCTCGTCGTAGAAATTATCGCTACTGGCTATTAACCGATCGAGGTGTTGATCTGCGCTGACTCTGTAATTGAAATTCTGCTGATCCAGATACTGCTCAAATGCTTCGAACATCTGATCGGGCTGCTCGCTATTTTCATTTTCAGCCAGGTAATCGGCAACAAAAAAGAAAAACTTATTATTCTGAAGAAGAGCAACCCGTGCGCGCGAATCCTCCTCATCTTCAATCAAAATATCCGGCTCTATTCCAAATCCGTCGTAGACGGTACGGCCATTCTTCGTTGTGAATGCGCGACGTAACGAATCGGGTATTTGACGCCCATCGACACCATTTTCCAGGGCGTAGTCAACAGACTGTATGCTTCTGCCGCTGGGGATATAATATTGTGAAATAGTGATTTTCAGCGAAGTATTATACGAGAGTGGTCGAACTGTTTGAACCAGCCCCTTGCCGAAACTGGTTTGCCCTACAATGACGGCCCTATCCAGATCCTGAAGGGCACCTGCAACCACTTCCGATGCGCTTGCGCTACCTTGGTTCATGAGAACCACAATTGGCAAGTCATCAAACACGGCTGGTTCATCTGAAACAAATACGCTGTTCTGACTCTCCATTCGGCCTTTGGTTTCCACAACCGTTACCCCGGGTTCAATAAACTTGTCTACTATCTCCACAGCTTCATTCAGAAGACCACCGGGGTTATTCCTGAGGTCGAGGATAAGTCCGTTCAACCCACCTCCTTCCCTGTAAGAAAGAAGTTTCTCCCGAATTTCTTCAGCCGACCTCTGCCCAAAACGGGTGAGCTGCAGATAAGCGAGCCGGTCGCGGCCTTCAATGAGCCCCGCATATTCAATATTTTTCACTTCGATCCGTTCCCGAACCAGCTCAAAAACCAGGGAATCTTCAATTCCCGACCTGCTGACCGTAATCGTTATACTGGTACCTGCATCGCCTATTGTAAGCTGTTGAACCTCTTCAGGACTCAACTTTTCAACCATCACTTCATTTACCGACACAATAACGTCACCCGCTCTAATACCGGCCCGCTCGGCAGGATAGCCTTCCAGCGGAGCTATAACCACTATCTGGTCACCTCTGAATCCTGCATCAATACCTACTCCACCGTACGTACCCTGCGATATAATTTCCATTTGCTGCTGTTCACCCTCATCAATAAAAACGGTGTAGGGGTCTAATTCCCGCAACATTGCGTCTAAGCCGGTACGCATCAGCTTTTCCGGGCTCACTTCACTTACATATAGAGTAGAAACCTGCTTATAGACGTCACTGAAGATGGTAAGCTGTTTTTTAATCTGAAAATAGAGATCACCCTGGCGGACAAATGCCATAGATGAGACCAAAAAAATTCCGATTAAAAGACCGTAAAGAAGCCCGGATTTTTTTATAACCATTAGTAAGCAGTAGTATGAAAAATTGATCTGCAGGTGATGACCTTACCATAGAATCCGGCAGCAAACACGACCTCTAATCAACGAATAGAATAGGATTGTTATTATTCCATATCCGTTAAACAGCTCCGGCTTTTGAATTCAGGCGGTCTGTTATCTGTGTAGAATTCAAGTTTATTCTTGCACTGTCCGGAATATTAAAAACAAGAAATCCGTTCCTCGCACAGTCTCGCCCTAACCAAACCTTCGAATATTTTTAATTCGTCGGTATTGTGAGTGTTTGTCCGGCGTAAATTGTGGTTCCGTTTATATTGTTTTGTCGCTGAATTGCTGCAACTGAAACACCGTGACGCCTTGCAATGCCGCCAAGCGTTTCATTTCTGCGAACCGTATAGCTGATGGAACCATTGTTGGATGACGAAGCCTCATCGAATCGTAGAGAGAAAATATTTTCTCCTGTACGCTGCCGGCGTTCCAGCTCCTGTTTCTTTGAAAATGCAAGATCGTCGATTTGGTTGTAATAGGCCCGCCTGTTATTTGGAACATGAACAGTTAGCCGCTGACCCACACGAATTGTGTTTGATATTCCGTTCCAGGCTCTCAGCTGCCAGGCTCTTACATCATACCACTCAGCAATATGGCCAATGGTGTCGCCACTTTTAACGGTGTAGGTAACAGGTGAAGTGTTGGGGGGAGCCTGCACCTGGGTTTGTGTGTTTGACGTTCTGGAAGCCGTTCGGCCCGGCTGATTGGAGGGCCTGTCAGCCGACATCTGCTCCATTGAACCCGGTGCGATAGGCACAACAATACGCTGACCGGGGTGGATGATATTGCTGAGGCCTTCATTTGTCTCATAGAGTGATCGTACAGATGTGCCGTAGCGCCGGGCTATAAAACCGAGCGTTTCGCCCCTGCTTACCGTATGCATTGCAATTTCCTGGGCACGATCTTCTTTTGGAATATCCTGGTAAGCCAACATAAACTGCTCTTTCGTTCCTACCGGCAGTTTAAGCGGGTAAGAATTCCCCGGAGGAGTTGCCCATCGCAAGAGTTCAGGATTGTAATTTTTAAGTTCACTTGTAGTGATACCTGCCGCCTCCGCAAGTTTATCGAGCGGCATCAATCCATCTACATTGGCTACCTCATAGGTGTAGCGCTCACCGCCATAATTCCGTTGAAAGCCAAACTCTTCGGGGTTCATCGAAATCATTGTTGCTGCAATAAAACCCGGCACATACCCCCTGGTTTCTCGCGGCAGATAGGGGAACGCAACCCAGTAATCTTTAACACCGCCGCCATTGCGTATCGCCCGGTTCAACCCTCTCGGACTTATGTTGTAGCCGGCAAGCGCAAGGTGCCAGTCGCCCCAAATATCGTGCAGATCGTTCAGGTGGCGCGCAGCCGCACGTGTTGACTTCACAGGATCGCGCCGTTCATCAATCCACCAGTTCACCTCAAGTCCGTACATGGCACCTGTTGCCCTGATAAACTGCCAGAGACCTACCGCTGAGGCCCAGCTCCGAGCTGTCGGCACAAGGCCGCTCTCTATCATTGAGAGATGGATCAGCTCTTTCGGAGCTCCCTCCTCTTCAAAAATTTCAAGCATCATTGGAAAGTAGTATTCAGAGCGTTCCAGCCATCGCTCCATCACTTCAGGGCGGCGAAGTGTGTAATACATCAAATGACGGTTAACATGCTGATTTTGCACCAGGGGAACACTCGTTCTGTTAAAAGTAAGATTATCGGGCAGGTTGTAGCCTTCAGCAATCCATTCATCTTTTTCCGCAAAAAGTTCATCCTGTATTGCAAAAATATCGCCTTCAACATCATTCATTGGTTCAGAAATGGCGTAAAACTCCCTGTACTCAGCCATAACACTTCTGTAGAGCGCTGAAAATCTCTGGTTATTTTGAATTTCAGGATAATCATCCATGAGAGCCTGTATAGCCGCAAACGCTTCATTAATATGAATTTCAGCCTGCACCAGGTCATCCTGAATTTGTGCATCTATTGCAAGAACGTGAATTCTGTATACGTCAGAAATCCTCGTCATTGTCTCTTTTTCCAGCCCGTTCAGCTCCCGGGTCTCCACAGTCGCAATACGGTCTTCACCGATAGTTAGCAAAGGATTGGAATATGGTATTAGCTTTTTTGGAACCTGATTTTCAGATTCTCCGGTCGCTGACTGCTGTGCGGTGGCTGTATATCCACACAGAAAAATGAACGAAAGAAGAGTAAATAATTTCATATGTATATCTGTAAAAAATTTATAATGGAGGCAGCACAATTCATATCAATAATGATCACAATCTAAGGAAAACGCAATATACTTTTCAATTATTCTGTCTCTTCGCTCAATTCATGTGACGTCCAGTTTTGAACAAGGGGCTGGCGTCTTCCGGTACCGAACGCTTTAGAGGTAAGCTTCATTATCGGCGCTGCCTGAAATCTTTTAAACTCCTGGCGATCGGTTAGTGAAATTATGAAACGAATCGTCTCCTTTTTTATGCCACTTTCTGCAATATCGTTCACACTTCGCTGCAGTTCAATATACTGATATAAAATTGAATCAAGGGTATCATAATCGGGAAGACTGTCACTATCTTTTTGATCGGGCCTGAGTTCAGCACTGGGCGGCTTATTTATTATTGAATCTGGAATCACTTCTGATTTATAGTGCGATCGGTTCAGCCATTCTGCAAGCTTGTACACTTCTGATTTGTAAAGGTCTCCAATTGGCGCAATTGCTCCATTCATATCACCGTAAAGCGTGGCATAACCAACAGCATACTCCGACTTATTACCGGTGGCCAGCAGAAAAGCGTTAAATTTATTGGAGTAGGTCATCAACATTGCTCCCCGGATACGGCTCTGCAGGTTTTCTTCCGCCACTCCAAAGGGCCGATCGCCGAAAAGCGGATCTAGTGCCGTGTTGAAGTTTTCAAATGTAGATTTAATCGGAATTTCATAAAGCTCAATTCCCAGGTTTTCAGCGAGCTTTTGAGAATCCGTAACGCTCCCTGCGCTTGAAAATTCACTCGGCATTGTGATGGCGGTCACATTCCCGGCGCCCAGTGCCTCCACAGCAAGCGCAGTTACAATCGCCGAATCGATGCCGCCACTCAGGCCAAGCACCACATTCTCAGTTACGCCTGTTTTCTTCATATAATCGGTAACCCCGAGTTTAATCGCCTCAAAATGGCGCTCTTCGGCTTTTTCTGGATACCAACCGCTGTCATTTTCGTTGAACAGACTTTTCTTTTCCGGATCATACACCACATTCAGAAATGAGGGCGAAAACGCAGCCGCAGAAGCAGTGACAGACCCGTCGCTATTGAGCGCCATTGAATCCCCCTCGAATATAATTTCAGTATGAGCTCCAACCTGATTGCAGTACAGTACCGGGCACTTTAGTTCCCTCGCGTGCTTACCCAGCATATGAATTCTGTTCTCGTGCTTACTTATAGTATATGGCGAAGCAGAAATATTGATAATTACATTCGCGCCGGCATCTCGCAAAATAGCGGCCGGATCTACATCATAGGTATGGTACTGCACCTCGTTTTCATTGTACCATATATCTTCACAAATCGTCACCCCAAGTCTCAGACCGTCCAGCTCCATGCATTTAAACTCCCTGTTCGGCTCAAAATATCGCAGATCATCAAACACATCGTAGGTTGGCAGCAACGCTTTGTGGGTTATGCCCACCTGTTTTCCATTTTTTGCCAATATCGCTGAGTTATACATTTTACGCCCTGTGTCAGACGGATTTGGAGTAAGACTCCCAAAAAGAAGCGCAGTCTTAGAAGTAGATTCAATCAGTTCTCGGTTCATCTCGTAAACAGCTTCTCTGAAGACGGGTCTTTCAAGCAGATCCTGGACCGGATAGCCGGTTACCACCATTTCAGGTAAAATCAGCAGATCTATACCGGCCTCTTCAGCCTTACTCAATGCTGATAAAATCAGCTTTTTATTCCCGTTGAGATCTCCTATTGTGGGGTTCAGTTGATGCAGACGTATATTCATTATTGGCGATCCTTTTCAAATACCCGTTCACCTGCCATCCATGTCTGAATCACTTCTGTTTGCCAGATTTCTGACGCATCAACTTCAAAAAAATCACGATCAACAAGTATAAAATCCGCTTTTTTCCCTTCCTCAAGTGAACCTATTACCTCTTCCTGATGGGCAGCATATGCCGCATCTATCGTAAATATCTGTAGCGCCTCTATTCTGCTTAGCGCCTGTTCGCTGTACCAGCCTCCGGGCGGCATTCCTTCATGGTCTTTTCGGGTAACAGCTGAATAGAGACCGTAGAATGGGTTCACATTTTCTACCGGAAAATCCGATCCTCCGGCAATAACCGTCCCCTGATTCAGAAACGTTTGCCAGGCGTAGGCTCCTTCAATGCGGTGTGCGCCCACACGATCTTCGGCCATATTCATATCGCTGGTAGCGTGTGTGGGCTGCATGGATGCCACAAGCTCAAGTTCAACAAACCGGGGAATATCTTCCGGTGCTAAAACCTGGGCATGTTCAATTCTGTGGCGCATATCAGTTTGATCCCCCATCTGCTCTTTCACATATTGAAATCCATTCAGTACCTGTCGGTTAGCCGCATCTCCGATAGCGTGAATATTCATCTGATATCCGTTTTCTGCTCCCCGCAGCAGCATGTTGTTCATCTCGTCCTGATCATAAAAAAGCAGGCCGCTGTTTTCCGGCTCGTCACTGTACTCTTCCAGCATGGCGGCTCCCCGGCTTCCCAGCGCGCCATCTGACGATATTTTCACGCTGCGCAGCGATAGTTTGTGGTCTGCATACTGTTCAATCGGACCGTTTTCTGAAAAAACATCAAATTCATCGCCCATCCCGGCCACCATGGCATAGATTCGGGTTTTTAACATACCGCTATCAGCAAATTCTTTGTAGAGATCCCACGTTAAGGAGGCGGTTCGCGCGTCGTGCACGGAGGTAAGCCCGTGCGCTGACATTGCATCCAGCGCTTGAGTCAACGCCTGCCGATGGTCTTCTTCAGTTCTTTCTGGAATATTTTCTGAGATGTAGCGCATTGTGGCATCTATAAAGATTCCTGTGGCATCTCCACGCGTATCCCTGATGATACGCCCCCCCTGAACATCGGGGGTTTCACGGCTGATTCCGGAGAGCTCCATCGCAAGAGTATTTCCCCAGCCGGCGTGCCCGTCAACACGAGTCAGCCACACAGGCCTGTCAGACACCACTTCGTCGATATCTGATGCCGTTGGGAACTCATTATTCTCCCAAAGCACCTGGTTCCAGCCCCGTCCGCGAATCCACTCCAGGTCTGGGTTCGCCTCCGCATAGTTACCGATTTTCTCAAGTGTTTCGTCCAGTGACCGAAGTCCCGAAACATCCACATCCATCTCCTGGAATCCGAGCCCCATCACGTGGGCGTGGGCGTCAATCAGTCCCGGCAGCAGAGTCAGTCCCTCACCATCAATCTGTTCAAACGTTTCATAGAGCTGAGTAATGTCTGATGATGTGCCGGTTTCCAGTACAACATCTCCACGAAAGGCGATGGCCTCAAAGCGGTGAAGTTCATTTCCGGCAAGGGTGTATCCGCTTACGTTATATATTACAGTACCTTCTTCTGCGTCGGAAGATGAGCAGGAGGCGTATAAAAATAATGAAGAGAGAATAACCAGTAAAAAAGATAATCGCTTAATCATACTTTAGGGTAATATAGTCGATGTTTAATTTGTGTCAATATAAGAAATCATCTTCTGCAAAAAGAGTTCGGTTCTTCATTCATTCTGCAAAAAAAATTCAGGGCTGATACGGAGTCTATAATGCTAAAGCCCGCATGACCAGATGGGTGTATCAGGTGCAAGTCTATAGCATATTTTCGTATATGGCTCAAATATGCAACTCAAATGAAAGCAGCAGAATCACGAAAACCTCTTTTTAAAAAGATGCTTTATGCGGGCTTTTTAAGGGTGTGTACTGAATATCCGGGGCGCTTCACCTGATCTCACCCGCAATCTCTTTAAATCAAGCTGTTTGAGGAATAATGGATATAAAGCGCAGGAGCTCAGTTTCTTAATAGGAACAAAACCAACGTCTAAAATCTGCTGATCATCATCCGCAAGCTCAGGGTCCGAACCAATTTTCAAAACACCACTTACGCTTTCTGCCCAAAAATAGAGCTCAACAGCGTGAAACGGAGGTTCAACAAATTCATGAACTGCAGCCAAGTTCTGAGTTTCAACGATCAGGCCGGTCTCTTCAGTCGTCTCTCGTATTGCAGCAGCGCGGGCTGATTCACCAAGCAGTATCTCTCCGCCCGGAGGCAGCCAAACAGGAGTTTCTCGCGTAGGTACGCGCTGTTGAACGAGGAGAATTTCACTGTTCTCTACAACCAGCGCACAGCTTCTTGTTCTGATTCTGCCGGCGTAGATGCTGGAGCTCATGACGACTCAACAGTCGTTTCCGCAACCACACTCTCTTTATCTTTTTTTCTTTCCTGCTGCGATAGTGAAGCTGATATAAATGCCACAAACAGCGGATGAGGCTGATATACTGTGCTTTTCAGTTCAGGGTGGAACTGAACTCCAACAAACCATGGATGATTATCTATCTCAATTATCTCTACCAAATCTCTTTCCGGATTAATACCGGAAATAACAAGACCGGCTTCCTCAAGCTTCTCCCGATATTTATTGTTGAATTCATACCTGTGCCTGTGACGTTCATAAATTGAACTTTTGCCGTATGCTTTTGCTGCTTGAGTATTTTCAGCTAAGTCACAATTATATTTTCCAAGGCGCATAGTGCCGCCTTTATCCGTAATTTCTTTCTGTTCAAGCATCAGATCGATCACCGGAAAGGGCGAGTCACTGTCAAACTCTGTACTATTTGCCCCCTCCAGGCCGGCAACATTTCGAGCAAACTCAACGGCAGCTGTCTGCATGCCCAAACAAATCCCAAAAAACGGTACGTTTTTTTCGCGTGCAAACTGAACCGCTCTGAACTTTCCTTCAACACCACGGTCACCAAAACCAGGGGCGACCAGTATTCCGGATACGTCTCCCAGGTGTTTTTCAATATTTTGTGAGCTCAGTGCCTCCGACTGAACCCATTTAACATTCACTTCGGCATCATTTACAGCACCTCCATGAATTAAAGCTTCTACGATCGATTTGTATGAGTCTTGATGCTCCACGTATTTGCCAACAAGTGCTATTTTAACCGTTTTGGTGGGATATTTAATTTTATCCACAAACCGAATCCATTTCTCCAGGTCGGGCTCTTCCGTATCCAATTTTAGCTTATCAATAACCCTTACATCCAGCCCCTCTTTTTGCATTAACAGAGGCACCTCGTAAATACTTTCCGCATCAAGGGATGCAATCACGTCTTCAATATCCACATTACAGAACTGTGCAATTTTACTGCGAATGGTGTTATCGAGCGGATACTCAGAGCGGCATACGAGTATATCGGGGCTCAGACCGCTTTCTGAAAGGGTTTTAACAGAGTGTTGCGTCGGCTTTGTTTTCAGCTCCCGGGCAGCGGCAAGGTATGGAACCAGCGTAAGGTGAATCGACAGAGTGTTTTCGCGCCCAACATCGTATTTGAGCTGACGCATAGCCTCGATATAAGGGAGGCTTTCAATATCACCCACCGTTCCCCCAATCTCAATAATCACAATATCATAATCAGCCGATTTCCCCAGGTTAATTACGTGAGACTTAATTTCATCTGTGATATGCGGAATTACCTGAACTGTTTTACCAAGATAAACTCCTTTACGCTCCTTTTTAATTACATCGTAGTAAATGCGCCCCGTGGTAACATTGTTTTCCTGCGATGTTTTGATATCCAGAAAACGCTCATAATGACCGAGATCGAGATCCGTTTCTGCTCCGTCGTCGGTCACATACACCTCCCCGTGCTCATAGGGGTTCATTGTTCCGGGATCAACATTAATGTAGGGATCGAGTTTTTGAACCGTCACTTTTAATCCCCTGGCAACTAAAAGCCGCCCCAGAGATGCACAAATAATTCCTTTTCCGAGCGATGATGTTACCCCTCCGGTAACAAGAATATATTTCGTGGGCATGAGTATTTTTAACTTGGTTTATGGAAAATTCAAAATAGCAGGCTCCTTCTTCTCATTCAAACCAAATCACAATAAAGAACAAACTTTTTATATACGGTTCCTTCTCTTAAATTTTTTCGTCTAACACCACGCGCCGGAGCAGATCCGGGCGGTCAGTAAATATACCGGTCGCCCCTCTTTCAATCACATCGCGCATTATAATCTCTTGATTTACTGTATAGACCCAGACCGGAATATCGTTTTCAATCAACTTCTCCATAAGATCATTATTCATCTGGCGGGCTTTCAAATTTAGCCCATCTGCTCTGCAACTAAGCATTTTCCCATAATCCCGCTGCGTGCCATAACTGTATTCTGAGTTCAGATATGCGGTGGCGGTGTTCGGTGAAATTTTCTTCACACGCTGTAGAGCATCACAGCTAAAACTTGAGATCACCACATGCTCTTTCATTTCATATTGATGTACCAAATCAAGTACTGCACCCACAATACCGGTTCTGTTGCCCCGCCCTTTGTTTACACCTTTAATTTCAATATTCAATGAAATTCTATCTTTTGCCCACCTTAATACTGTCTGCAGAGAGGGAATACGCGTGTCTCTGAATTTTTCACTAAACCATCGACCTGCGTCCAGCTCCTGAATCTCCCTGAAAAGCATCTCTGAGATCGGTCCGCTACCGCTCGTCGTTCTGTTTAAGGTATCATCGTGTAAAACAACTGGGATAGAATCTCGCGTGAGAAGGACGTCCAGCTCAATCATATCTGCTTTTAAATCGTGGGCTCTTTTAAAGGCGGGCATACTGTTTTCCGGAGCATCAAAGCTGGCTCCGCGATGAGCTATCACAAAAAATCCGTCAAGAGAGTTGAATTTTTTAACCGGAGTAACCGAATTTACTACAGAGCGCGAACTCCGGCGGAACAGAAGCGAATGTATATCTGAAACTTTTTCTGTAAGCTGCCTCTTTTTGAGCATTAGAGAACAGGGTTTAAGCATGCGTTATTAACACTTTACAACTGAAAAGCGCTTCTAATTTTGATCCCTAATAACTCTTTTAATAGAACGATTAATAAGAGAATCAAAATTGTCGTTGGATGCTACTGCATGGAAAATAATGTAGACACCAAACATGCTTGATATACTTCCAATAAGGCTCAGTACAGCGGATAACCAGAGTGGGTTCAACAGACCCAGAATCGTTACGCCCACAATACTAAGGCCTGCAATGATCTGTATAATTCCTGCTACGATTAACCCGGCATCAGCATTCAGAATAGCTGTGAACCTTTTAGATGACTCTACAGAGTTTTGCTCTTGATTACCGGTTTTTCCGAGAATTTGGTCGCCGGTTTTCTTTTCTTTTGGATCGTAATTCATAGTGTTTATAATCTATGGTGAAAATAATATGTGGCACAGAGAACACTTTGTTTGAAACTGTACTATTATTATATCATTTGAAACGCAACATACAAACTGTAACCTTTATTATTATAAATGCTTAACAAATACGCCTACGGAATGAGGCCACTAGAAGAGATTCTGGAAAAGGATCCCTCAAGCATTGACAAAATTTACATACGCGATAACCTGTCAGGGCATAAAATTAGGTTTATCGATAACCAAGCATCCGACAATAGAATTCCTGTCACGAGGGTTCCCGAATCGAAATTGATTGACCTTGTGGGAAAAGTGAATCACCAGGGTGTGGTTGCGGCCATTTCTGAAATCACCTATCTCGACTTTGAAGATTGGCTGGATGAGTTTGAACCATCGCCTCAAACAGCCGTACTGTGTCTTGATGAAATTGAAGATCCGCACAATTTTGGCGCTATACTCAGAACAGCGGCTGCATCAGGAATAGATGCCGTAATCGTGCCTAAACACAGACAAGCGCCTGTAAATGCCACCGTCATGAAGACCAGCGCGGGCACGGCGGGCCGGATTCCCATTGTGAGGGCCGTGAATTTAAATCAGGCAATTTTATCGCTCAAAGAGAATAAATTCTGGATCGCCGGCCTCGACCAGGATGCTAAAACAGCCGTCTGGGATCAAAAATTTGATGTGCCCATGGCCTTTGTCATCGGGAATGAGGGCAGGGGAATGAGGAAAAAGACGGGTGAGCACTGCGATTTTCTACTATCACTGCCAATGCAAAACGACGTTGAATCTCTGAACGCATCCGTCAGCGCCGCACTCGTTTGCTACGAATGGAGGCGCCAGAAAATAGCGGGCATCTGAAGCAGGTTTCAAAATTTAGTATAACAGGTACAATTGCCTCAGCTCCAGAAACTCTTCCAGTTCAAAATCGGCCTCTTCCGGTGATATCTCCCCGCTGATAACCGCATCGATTTTCCGGGTCCCGGCCAGGTTATAAAGAAAATTATTTGTGGTTTCACCTGGTGAGTTCTGCATAAGTTCTGCAATAATTCTAAGACCATTTTGAAAAGGATCATACTGATCGAAATTATCCACATGAATCCGCAGGCCGAACACTTCTGCCCCCTCGTGTTTCGGGCTGGAAGCCACTCCGGGAATCGACTTTGGAGTAAAACGTGCGGGGCTCACTCTTCCTCCGAAAATCATTTCGTTCAACCGTTCAAAATTTGTTTCGTCAAGCTCTGTATCGGGCGAACCGAGTAACAGAAAAGGATCATCTGTGCCCCTCCCCTCCGATAGCGTTGTCCCTTCAATCAGGCATGTTCCGGGGTAGACGTATGCGTGTTCGAAGGTTGGCAAATTTGGCGATGGTGCTATCCAGGGAAGGCCGGTCTCAGGCCAGAGCATGGCACGGTTCCACCCTTCCATTTCAATAATGCGGAGGTCGGGCTGCGAGTCACTTTCCAACCAGTGTTCACCCGCCATCATAAGCGCGAGTTCACCCAGAGTCATTCCATGAGCTGCGGGTATTGGGTAGGGCCCCACAAACGATCTGAACTCCTCTTCCCGAATCCATCCGCTCACATAATCTCCCCCAAGCGGATTAGGACGGTCGAGAATCCAAATGGGGATCCCTGAATCCGCAGCCGCTTCCATCACCAGTCCCATTGTAGCGTGATAGGTATAAAATCTGACGCCCACATCCTGCATATCGAAAATCAGGACATCCAGACCTTCCAGCATTTCTGCAGTAGGTTTACGGGTGGAACCGTACAGCGAATAGACCGGCAGCCCCGTCTGCTGATCAGTACCGTCCTCAATGATTTCACCGGCACCGGCCTCCCCACGAAATCCGTGCTCTGGCGCAAAAAGAGCTGCGATGTCCACATTTAAGGCTGAAAGTGTGTCGAGCATGTGCACTCCGTCAACCACTGCAGTTGGATTCATAACCAAACCCGCGCGCAGCCCGTCAAGTTCATCCAGATGATTTGATATCAGCTGCTCGGCACCCGTCTTTAAAGTGATCTCTGAGTTGGACGGCTCCTCCATTGCACACGAAGTGATGTTTGCAATACATATCATCAGGAGCAGATAGGAAAATGATAAGTTTTTTGCCATTTGAGAAGCCATTAAAATATCCAATGAGTGCGTTAGTCCTGAGCTTGCGAAAAATAAATTAAGGAATTATAAAAAGACCATACCAAAAAAAAGCCGCTTTTCTCAAAGCGGCCTGTATTATTGATTCCATGTTACCGAGCCTGAAATCAGGCGTTGTTGGCAACAACTTCAGATTCCGCAAAGAAATAGCCACCCTCAATTTTTCCGTTTTCAACTGAATCTGAGCCGTGAATAATGTTTTCGCCAACACTATCGGCAAACTGCGCACGAATAGTTCCCTCTTTCGCTTCGTCGGGATTCGTTGCACCGATAAACTCACGAAAATCAGCAATGGCATTCTCTTTTTCCAGAATCATCGGAACGCAGGCGCCGCTGCTCATAAACTCCACAAGCTCTCCAAAAAACGGGCGCTCTTTATGGACAGCATAAAATCCACCGGCGGTGTCTTTGGTCAGGCGGGTCATTTTCATCGCTTTAATTTCGAAGCCGGCTTCCTGTATCTGGGCAATTACTGTTCCAACCAGATTTTTCTTTACGCAATCGGGTTTTAAAATCGTTAAAGTTCGTTCTACTGCCATTTTTTTTAAATTTTTTTGTAACAAATTAGGGTTATAATACTCTTTTACTATTAAGACCTGAATATACGATATCACGTGAAGAATCTCGACATTCCGTTCTCAAAATCTTTTTAATGAAGAGTTATCCATTTTCTTACAGCTGGCGCATACACGCTGCGGGCACACCCATGCAGCTATGGCCCTATCTGTCTGACACCAACCGGCTGTTTAAGGACATGGGTCAGTTACCTGTACAGGAAGCTGTAATTTCTCACAATCTGCCCCGCCACTACGCCCAGCTGGAGTACAATCATCTACGGAGGGCAGATTTATGGAGTGAAGAACCTTATCAATGGGAAGCTCCGCACTATCTGCATATTGAAAGAGAGTATCAGCGAGGGCCTTATGAAAATTTATCAATTAAAATTAAACTTCAGCCTCTTCGCAACAGTAAAGGTACAGGAACAACTGTTATCTTTCATTTTGAAGGTCATGCGAGAGGTTTAATGGGATCTCTTCGCACCAAGCACCATTTTTCTTCACGTCTCAAACGCCGATTGAAGAAAATTATGCAGAAATATGATGAGTCGATCGCAGGCAGTAGCTTTCCCGAAGGTAACCGTCCATTTTGGAAAAGCCGCAGCTCCGGTAAGAGTAAAGCGCTGATCAATCAGCTCGCCTCAGCAAGCAATGAACCCGATCTCTCCAGGCAAATTGTTGATCATTTGATAAATGGAGACGAGCAAGATCTGCAGGTTATCAACCCTATTGAACTGGCCAACATGTGGTCCATACCGCTGCATCGGGTACTTGAAACCGGTTACCATGCGGTACTGCTAAACATTTTAAATATGGAGTGGCGGCAGGTCTGTCCTTCATGCAGACGGACTCTCAAAGGTTCAAGGAAGCTGGTTGAAATCGTTAGCTCAAACTATTGCAAACACTGCGGTGATACAGTGAATTTTGACCTCAACAACACGACACAGGTCATTTTCAAATGCCACCCACTAGTGCGAAAACTGAGCGAGGACATCTATTGTGTTTCAGGCCCGCAGCGTCGTCAGCGTGTAATCATGCAGCAGTATATACAGCCCGGCGCAAAACATTTTGTGCATTTAGCACTTCCAGATGGAGATTTTAAAATCAGGACTGACACACTGGACCGGGATATAAACGTGAAGCCCGACGTTGATGGGCTTGATAATGTAACGATGACACTGGAGAAAGGAGACGATGAGAACGTCTGCAGACCTCTGCATCCGCACTCAGATATGATTATCAAAAACCGAACAGAATCTCCCCTGCTTATTTCCGTGGAAGATGTTCGCTGGCCTGCTTATGGCGTATCGGCAGCAGAGATTACTTCACAACAACTTTTCAGGGATTGCTTTCCGAAAGAGCTCCTTCGACCAGGGCAAAAAATGGCCTGCAACAACCTCAGTGTCCTATTCACTGATTTAATTGATTCAGCCGCTATGTATACAAAAGGCGGCGATGAAGAGGCGATAAGCAGAGTAATGAACCATTTTGAAGTCCTTCGAAAAATCATCCGGGAGGAGCGCGGAGCCGTTGTAAAGACTATTGGCGACGCAATTATGGCTGTATTTCGTCAGCCTGACGGCGCTGTTCGGGCTTATCGAAAAGCTCAGCAGTATTTTAGTTCAGCTGAAAAACTACGTGAAATTAAGATAAAAGGCGGCCTTCATTGTGGAAACTGCTATGCTGTAACACTCAATAATCGTATTGACTATTTTGGAAATACGGTGAATTTTGCGGCTCGTTTGGTGGAAAAAGCAAACTCCGATGAGCTTGTCATTTCAGATGAAACATTAGAGCATAAAGATCTCAAAAAATTCCTTGAGCAAGATGAAATCTATTGCGAAATAAGCGGTTCAGACTCCAAAATAAAAGGGTTTGGCGATAAGCTTCATTCTATTAAGAGACTAAGTCTTCAAAAACCGAAGCTGAAGCTGGTGATATAAACTTTTTTCTTTTTTCTCGGTAGCACTCTCTTCTACGTTTTTAATTTTAGCAGACCATTCCCCGGTGTAATCTCTTTTTTTTATTCCAATATTGCAGCTTTAGCAGACTATCCGCCTGCCTTTTTGTACATTATGGTTGATCTGAATGTATTCTTAACCACATCCCACTATTTTGAATAAAATCAAACCTTCCAAGTCTCATCCAAGTATCGGTTCGCACACAACCACAATGGATGCTAAAAAAAGAATCGGTCTCATTGCCCACGATTATCGCAAACTGGACCTGATCGACTGGGCCGAATATAATAGTGACATCCTTAAAAAGCATAAACTTTATGGCACCGGAACAACCGGGGGACTGATTCAGGAGAAGTTGGGTTTACCGGTCCACCGATACAAAAGCGGTCCGCTTGGCGGCGATCTCCAAATTGGCGCTGCTATTGCTGAAGGAAAACTGGACCTACTGATATTTTTCTGGGATCCGCTCCAGGCGCAGCCTCACGATGTGGATGTGAAAGCACTTCTAAGAATGGCTATTGTCTACAACATCCCCCTCGCCTGCGACCGCTCCTCAGCCGATTTCCTCATTACATCACCGCTAATGGATGAGCCCTATGAGCGGTATTTAGTGGATTACGGGAATCGTCTGAGAGAAGACGGGTAAAATATCAACGATTAAATAAACTGATCAACACGTAAATTCTATTGTTAAAACCACTTCTGAAATTCACCATTAGCTGCAAAGCACCATCTATGTAGCTTAACATTCCGAGAAATGGTGTAAAAAATAATCAAATCTAGGACACTTTATTATAAGGGAGACATATTTCTATGCCCTTCGACCAACGTACTTAAAAATTAAACGTGGTTCTTGAGTAAGGTTCCTTGTTCTTCGTTTCAATGCAACATTAAAGATTGATGACATTTAAATTGATGGCAAAATAAAAAAAGAAAATTCATTTCATTTTCTACAGTAATGCACATTTAGATAAATATTGAATCGGTATCATAAAAGGGCTTTTCTACTTTTTCAAACTAATTTCTATTGTAATAAAAAGACATATTGCATTACTTATTAACTGTAAATTGTTTTTTTGATTAATTTTTTTTCTTGATTGTTCAATTTATTAGTATTTAATTAGGCATTGTTAAATAATGAATGCTATCTAATCAAATCTAAAATTGTTCGACATGAAGAAAAGCTACACTTATCTTAAATGGTGTTTCGTGTTATTGTCACTATTTTTCTTAAACACCACTTTCAACACGACCGCTTTCGCACAAAATGCCACCCTCACTGGGCAAGTAACTGATAGACAATCCGGTGAAAGCTTACCTGCAGCGAATGTTATAATCGAGGATTTACAACGTGGAACAGCTACCGACATGGATGGCGAATATACAATCGAGAACATCTCACCAGGCACATATACAATTATTGCAAATTTCATTGGTTATCGCGCATCAGAGCAAACTGTAGAGTTATCTGCTAACGAAGTATTGCAACTGGACTTTCAACTACAATCTGATATGATTGGTTTAGACCAGGTTGTGGTAACAGGGCAAGCTGGTATGACCAGACAACGCGAAATTGGCAGTTCGGTTGGTAGAATTCAGGCAGAAAACCTTATTGGAAGCAGTAATAATGTAGAGAGTATGATCCAGGGACAAGTTGCCGGGGTGAATATTATGCAGACAGCCGGGTCTTCCGGAGCAGGTGGACAAATTAGGATTAGGGGAAATGTCAGCGTTAGCATGAGTAATCAACCGTTAATTTACATCGACGGTATTCGTTTGCGAAGTGAACCTTACCCAAACAACGTTCCACCCGTTGGATTTCAAGGACGTGGTGCCAATGTACAATCCACCCCGATTAATGATATTATTCCGGCTGATATTGAAAACGTTGAAATTATCAAAGGTGCAGCCGCAACTACTCTATACGGATCTGAAGCTGCTGCGGGAGTCATCCAGATATTCACAAAAATGGGGTCGAATACGGACCGTCCTATTTGGCATGCGGAGGTTGAGCAAGGAGCCAATTGGATGAGGCCGTTTGGTACCGATGAGGTACCCTACATCTTTTTGGATCCCTGGTTAAGAACCGGTCATTCACAGAGATACTCATTATCAGCCAGAGGTGGAGATGACAAAGTACAATACTTTGTTTCCGGTAATTTCGCAGACAGCGAGGGTGTTTTACCAAACGACACAGAGAATAAGTACGCACTTAGAGCAAATTTCAGATCTCAGTTAGCAGATAATTTATATCTAAGAGTAAATAGTGCATACACCAGGCACTCTATAGTCAACACTGCATCTGGTAACAATGCGCAGGGATTAACTCTAAATGCATATCGACAGGATCAAAATTACATAGGATCAAGCCTGAAGGAAGATATTGACCAATTTTTAGATTACGATATCCAGACCAATAATAACAGATTTATGATTGGAGGGACTTTAAACTATCAGCAAGCCTCCAATTTAGATCACGATTTTACGGTCGGTTATGACTACGCTGATAGTGACCTTTTTCAACAAAGGCCAGTCGGATTTCCAGGTGCAGGTCAGGGAATTCGTTCAAATCAGCGTTGGAATTATACAACGCTTACACTGGACTATACGGGTACCTATAACTGGAGGGTAAATCGAGACTTGCGCTTCAATTTTGCTTGGGGTGGCGAGACCGTTGAAACACGACAAGCATCCGTGACCGGACATGCTGAGGAATTTCCGGGACCCGGTGAACCCACACTTACAAGTGGCGCTCGTACACTGAGTTTTGAAGATCGTATACGGATTATAACCGGTGGATTTTTTGGGCAGTCTATTGTTGATTTCAAAGACAGATATTTCCTTACCTTAGGATTAAGGATAGATGGAAATAGTGCATTTGGTGAAGATTTAGGACTTCAGCCCTATCCGAAGATAAGTTTTTCATACGTACTTTCGGATGAAAGCTTTTGGGATGACCGCTTGGGCACCCTCCGCCTGAGAGCTGCTTATGGACATGCCGGCCGTGCTCCGGGAGCCTTTGACGCTGTTCGTACGTGGTCGCCTGTTGGATGGGGAGAGCGTGTAGCATACAGGGCAGCCAATGTTGGCAATCCTGATTTGGGCCCTGAAAGAACCAAGGAAACTGAATTTGGACTCGACCTCTCTACGCTGAACGACAGGTTAAATATCGATTTTACTTACTACTATCAAAATACAACGGATGCGTTATTTAATGTAAGGCAGATACCATCTCAGGGATTTCTATCTAGCCAGCTCGAGAATATTGGTGAACTAGAAAATCAGGGCATTGAATTAACAGTTAACGGAACAATCATACAAAAAAGTAATTTTAGATGGAGTTTAGGTTTAAATTTAGCAACCAATCAAAGTAAAGTCCTGGATTTGGGAAATGCCGCAAACTTCAGCTTAGACGGCAACCACGGATGGGTAGTTGAAGGACAACCGGCTCCTGTAGTTCGAGGTAACAGAATTACGAATCCAAATGAAATCGGGGAACCAAATATTGAAGAAAATCACAACTATGGGCCGAATGAACCCACTCAGATTATTGGGATTAGTACTTCTTTTGACTTGCCTTATGGAATTACTCTTAGTGCAAGAGGAGAATATCAGGGCGGCCATTACATTTATGATGGGGCATCTCTCAACACCCTGGCTCGAGGAGTTCAGTTTCCCACATGTTTCGGCGCATTCGATTTAATTAGTGCAGGACAATCTGATCAATTGACGGCACTTGACCGATCAAGATGTATTCCAACAAATGTTAGATCTGACTGGTTTATCTATCCAGCTGACTTTTTTAAGCTTCGAGAGGTCTCTCTCAGGTTTCCATTACCTGTTAATTTAGGCCCACATGGTTCATCTTCATTTACGGTTACTGGAAGAAATTTATTGACTTGGAGAAATTCCGAATTTCCAATTTTCGATCCTGAAATTACATGGAGAGGTGCAGGCGATGCCACCCGACAAATTTTTGAACACATCCCACCGGCTGCATCACTTACCGGAACACTTAAAGTCACATTTTAGATGAGCAATCAAATTCAATATAAAAACTGCAAAACTATGATTAACAAACATTTGAAATCTAAATTTAACCGCATCAGGCATTGTTTTGTGAAAATAGGAGTCCTATTTACCTTCATTTGCCTCTTATCAGCTTGTGATTTTGAAGTAACAAATCCAGGCCCTGTCCAGGATGAATTTTTAGATGAATCCGGCGCACGAGAGGCTATCGTTAACGGAATCGCTCGGGACTTATCTGACGCACTCAACTGGGTAGGATACAGAAGTGCCGCTGTCACTCGAGAAATTCACCCTTCTGGCTCAACATTTTCTTTTGGCATATCACCAAGAGCACAAATCGGATTGCTACCTGAAGATGAAACCGACGCCTATTGGAATTTTTCACAACGAGCACGTTGGACTGCAAGCCATGCAATAGATCGTTTACAAGAAACGATGGATCAACAAGAGTTCAATAGTTCACAGCTTGTTGCTCAAGCTTATCTGTGGCAGGGATATGCAAATAGGCTCATGGGAGAAAATTTTTGTCGGGCAGTGATTGACGGTGGTGCACCAGAAAACTACAAGGCATTCCTAAGTCACGCTGAAAATGCATTTACGAACGCAATATCATCGGCACAAACTGTTGGTTCTCCTAACATAGAACTTGCCGCGAAAGCCGGCAGGGCATCTGTGAGAAGGTATTTGGGCGACTATTCAGGCGCTGTAACAGATGCTGAACAAATACCATTTGAGTTTGTATATGAGATGCCATATAACCAAGTCGAACAGGATCAACACAACAGAATATTCGAATCTTCAGCTGATAACCCATATAGAGCCCATACGGTTTGGAATACGTTCTACGAGGAGTATTTCGAGGAATTTAATGACCCACGTACTCCATGGGGATTAGATCCGGAGCGACCTGTAGGCGACGCGGCAGTTGGTGACCTTGGTAATGTACCGTGGTATTTTCAATTGAAATATGACAGACCCGATGATTCAATAAAACTATCTTCAGGAAAAGAGATGGTATTAATTCAAGCTGAGGCTGAACTAAATTCCGGAAACTGGTTAGACGCTATGACACTGATTAATAGCTTGCGAAATGATGTAGGTGTTGATGAATGGGTTGCTGCTAATGAAACAGAAGCCTGGACATACCTGAAAAGGGAACGGGGTATTGAACTTTGGCTAGAAGCAAGACGTCTGGGTGATTTAAGGTTGTGGGACGAGAATAATACACCGGGAGATCTGCACCCGTTGGAGGCTGAAGGAGGAGAGTTACCTCTGAGCAGTGATCGAAGTCTGTGCTTCCCCATACCTGAATCAGAACTGGATACAAATCCAAACATTTAAAAATTTATCTGACTGACATCGATTTTAAAATGAACGACTGATGTTTTCAATAACAATCTATTTTAAACAACTATGATTAAAATTCATACAATTATAAGAGCCTGGATTCTACTGCTATTGTCGATGTTGTACCTGGCTGCATCCGGCCTGTCAGCCCAGAACATACCTGAACCGGCTGACATCATCGGTTTTGATCCTGGAACTGATTACATGCTGGCTGATTACGCACAGTTGGAGGAGTATTATAAAGCTGTTTCAGCTGCCAGTGATAGGATTTTGATGGAAGAGATAGGCAGTACACATCACAACAATACTCTCTGGATGTTGACGATATCAAGTCCCGAAAATTTAGCAAACCTGGACCGATATCGCGATATAAGCAAGAGACTTGCATTAGCAAAAAATCTCCAGGATGATGAAGCAAAAGAGTTAGCACAAGAAGGAAAAGCTGTGGTTTGGATCGATAGTGGACTCCATTCACCCGAACTGGCACATGGTCAACATAACCCTGCTTTTGTATATCACATGGCAACTGACCAATCTAAAGAGACTCTTGAAATGCTTGATGAAGTAATACTTCTAAACATGCCAATGATGAACCCGGATGGGCATGAAATCGTGGTAGACTGGTACAGAGAACAGAGGGATACAGAATTCGAACTAACATCACCGCCCGTTGTCTATCATGAATATATTGGCCATGACAATAACCGGGATTGGTACATGCTGCTGCAAAATGAATCTCAGGCTGTAGCTAAGGTTCTATACGAAACATGGTACCCACAGATCGTGCTTAATCACCACCAGATGGGTGAAATGCCTCCAAGAATGTTTATTCCACCTTTTGATGACCCGGTAAATCCAAACATTCATCCTTTAGCTGTCAGAGGTACCAACCTAGTTGGTGAACATATGGCAAACAGGTTCGCTGCAGAAAATAAACCCGGAATTATACAAGGGATCACATTCAATATGTGGTGGAATGGGGGAATGCGGACTGTTCCTTATTTCCATAACATGGTCGGAATTTTAACAGAATCTACCCATCGTTCACCCGTACCAAAATATTGGGATGAAGAGGATATACCGGATACTATTGTACGCGGCAGCAAAGTAATTCCAATGAAAAAGCCCAGTATTTTTTATCCCGATCCCTGGGAGGGTGGCTGGACATCTCTTGGTGAAATGGTAGAATATCATACAACAGCTTCTCTTGGAGTTATGGATATAGCTGCCAAACGAAAGTACGACTGGCTCTATAATATTTACCTTATGGGACGTAATGCGATTGAACTTGGAGAGAATGAATCACCATTTGCTTATATCATATCCCCTGATCAATGGGATGCTCCCGAAACGATCGAGATGCTGAAAGTTTTAAAACGTGGAGGAATTGAGATAAATAAAACAATTGCGACAACTTCTTATAATGGCGAATCATTTCCCGAGGGAAGCTACATAATTTATGCATCACAGGCTTTCAGGCCTCATTTAATCGATTTAATGGAGCCTCAATCGTATCCTGACAGGCGCCTCTATCCTGATGGCCCTCCCGAACCACCCTACGATATGGCCGGCTGGACACTGCCCTTGCAGATGGGTGTAAACGTTGTTCGTATCGAAGAATCAATTGATGTGGAAAGTGAAGTTGTGGATCAGATCGATCCTTTTAGGGGAACCCTTGAGGGTAGCAGCTCATACGGATTTTTAATTCCATCCAATTCAAATATGTCCGCTAAGGTTGTCAATAGTTTGATTGGCGACCATGCGATTTATCGAATTACAGAAGAGTTTACAGAACAAGGTACTACCTATCACCCCGGTGCTTTTATCATTGAAAGTAATGGCAACAGTACGGAATCTGATCTGCAAAATATGGCTAACGATCTTGGCTTATCATTAACCGGGTTGAGCCAAACTCCGGAAGCGGAGAAAAAAGAGCTAAAAACGCCGAGTATTGCAATGTATCAATCGTGGACGGCAAATATCGATGAGGGATGGACCCGTTGGGTGTTTGATAATTACGGGTTTACGTACTCAACTCTGAGAGACCAGGACATACGCAATACTGACTTGTCTGAATATGATATTATCATTCTACCCGCACAAGAACCCAGTTCCATACTTTCAGGCAATGACCCTGGATCGATGCCTGAACAGTACGTTGGTGGGTTGGGTTTAGAGGGGGCAATTAACCTAAAGAAGTATACAGAAGCTGGAGGAACATTATTAGCCTGGGATGGCGCTACTGATTTTTTGATCAACAATTTTGGACTATCTGTCCGAAACCATCTCCAGAATGTTTCTCGCGATGATTTTTTCATCCCCGGATCTATCGTCAAATTGACCTCAGACAATACTCACCCCATCGCTTATGGTATGCAGAATGAACATGGCGCATTTTTTGTAACCAGAAGAGGGAGTCAAAGCAGGTCATTTACGATTATCGAACCCGCCGAAGCTGAAGATCGTCGCGGAGCAGAGCCTGATGTTGAAGTATTTGCACATTTCGCAGAGGAAGATATTTTAATGAGTGGTTGGGCCTTGGGGGAGGATAATTACCTGGCTGGTAAGCCGGCTGCTTTAAAAGTAGGTCTTGGAGAGGGAACGGTAATATTACTTGGCATAAGGCCACAGTTGAGGGCACAACCCAGGGCCACATTTAAATATATATTTAATTCAATATATGAATCAGCAACAATTGAGACACCATTGGAAAGTGCGGATTAAATAATAAAAACGCATAGTATGACCAAATACATTATTAAATTTAAAACAAAGACATTTTTAAAATGAATTCAAAATATAACAAACTAATTGGGTTACTTTTTACTCTGTTACTCAGCACATTTATCTCTGCAACAGCACAGCAGAACTCTGATGAATTAGAGTTAGATAGTCAATACATGGATGAAATTGAATATTTAGTGGGAAAGGCTTCAATACAACAAGCCTTCACTTTTATTGAAGAGTATGATGAACAGACGGTCCGGAATCAGGTATTGATCAATGAAGTCCCTGCACCACCCTTTATGGAAGATGAGCGTGCTGAAAAATATCTTGAAATGATGATGGAGTATGGACTAACCGATGTTTCTATCGATGAAGAGGGCAATGTAATTGGGAAAAGACCGGGAACAACGGGTGATAAAACCATCGTAATCTCCGCCCACCTCGATACTGTTTTTCCAGAGGACACAGATGTGACAGTTGAAGTCAGAAATGATACACTTTATGCGCCCGGAATTACGGATGATGCGAGAGGATTGACGACAGTGCTCACTATTCTAAAAGCATTACAAGAAGTTGACATTCAAACAGAAGCAGATATCTGGTTCGTAGGTACGGTAGGAGAAGAGGGATTGGGTGATCTGAGAGGAGTAAAACATCTATTCAGGGAAGGAGGACCTCAAATTGATTCTTTTATATCTATCGATGGGAGTAATGATCAAAGAATCGTTAACCAGGCACTGGGTTCACACCGGTATCGTGTTACATTTGAAGGACCGGGAGGACACTCCTGGGGTGCCTTTGGAACCGCAAATCCAGCCCATGCGCTCGGAAGAGCAATTTACCATTTTGAGGAAGCAGCTTCCGAGTTTGTTAAAGAAGGACCGAGAACAAGCTATAATGTCGGCAGAATTGGTGGAGGCACATCAGTCAATTCGGTCCCGTTTTCCAACTGGATGGAAGTTGATATGAGGTCTGAAAGTCAAGAACAACTTCAGCAAATTGATCAGCTGTTGCACGAAGCCGCAGACAAAGGTATAAGCGAAGTAAATGAAATCAAAACAGAAGGCCGCGACCTCACGGTTGATATGGATATGATCGGAGACCGACCCTCCGGTGAAATTTCACCCGATGCCCCATTTATTCAACGAGCAATTGCCGCTTCCAAATATTTCGGATACGAATCAGATCTTCGGCGATCATCAACGGATTCAAATGTACCTATATCTTTAGGCATCCCATCTATGACACTCGGTGGCGGCGGAAGTAGTGGCGGGGCTCACTCACTTGACGAGTGGTGGTATAACTATGATGGCTATAAAGGCATACAGAGAGCATTCTTAATACTTATCTCTCAGGCAGGATTATCTGAATAATTTCTTAAATCGCAAATTATTTTGCACGAATTAAATCTCCGACAGGTCTAAATGAATGTTAGAATACCTACCGGATACACCCTCAGCCGATTTCCTCATTACATCACCGCTAATGGATGAGCCCTATGAGCGGTATTTAATAGATTACGGGAATCGTCTGAGTGGGGAAGATTAAGTGATGTAAAAATTAAGGTGTGAGATTTGATCCGTTTTGAGAAATCCCGGACCGGCTGGCACATAACGCTCATCAGATCTGAGGCTGTCCAAAAAGTCTACTTTAATTTTTATTTATACTAAATATTTAAGGTGGCTTGCTAATATTTGATGAACCCTCCAAGAGTTTTGAACTCTTGGAGGGTTCTGTTTAAATAACCTAGGTATACTTTAGGTAATTTTGTCTTTTTGGACAGACTCAGCAAGAGATTAGGGCTAAATAGCGACCGATCTAACTTTGATAATATTACCGAAAAAAATGCCTGATTATATTGCAGGAATTCAGGCAGCAGCAGATAAGAATTATAAACCAATGGCAAATCTATTCAGCAGTTTGAAGACGAAGAACCGCATGGAAGCTCCAGTACTACTTCTCGTCGAATTTGCTCAAATCTCTTCTTTAATATATTCATCCCTTCAATACGAAATGAAGCTCTCTGCGATTTCATAGTTTCGCGAGAAATGGTTGTTTTTGGTATAATTCTTCTAAGTGTTCAAAATGATTTTATATCTGACAACATGATCTAAGCCAGTTTCCTGATCGGTTTCAAGAACGTATATCTTGTCATTTTTTACGAATTGAATTACTTTTTCTCTGGGCCAGAAAAAACGATCAATTATTTCGCCGTTATCTGTTAAGACCCACCATTCAAAATAACTCAGATCATCAGTAATCGTAGATATCCAGAATCGTTTCTCATCATCAATCAAAAAATGCTTTACTGCTGGCCAGGTTTCGGGTAGTGTCGTGTTTCTAAACAATTGTTGCTGTCTATCATTTGAAAATTCAATCTCATTCATTACATCAATGCGACTCAACTTTTTCTTTTGCACAGGATGGTAAAATGACATGAGCTTATTCCCATCATGATCATATTTTAAAACTGCTAAATCTTCTGTCCAGAGTGAATAAAATGATTCTTCTGTAACGGTGAGTAGAGTAGTACGACCATATGGAACTACAACAACCGTAGGTATTGTCAGGTCAGTAAGATATTCACCTCCCCAATGAAACTCCTGAAGTAGATTTGAAACAAGCTCACCCTGACTTGTCATCCTATATAATTGTTGTGCTCTCTGTTCATCTGACACCTCAAATATGGGTTGGTAAAATTCCACAAGATAATTTTGGTCGTTTACTACATGCGCAACATTTGGAGTCCAGCCTAAAAGGTCTGAATTTTGTTCATCCTCAAAAAACAGTGACGTGGTATGAACCAATTCAAATGAATTGATCGAGAATACATGGATCAGGCTTTGAATATTACATTGGATATGAATCAATTCATCACCGATTCCAATACTCCAAATATTTTGAAACTCTCCGGGACCCCTGCCTTCTCTACCAAAACTTTGAACATACTTACCATGACTATCAAAAACATGAACCACATTGGATTGTTGATCCGTGATAAATACTCTTTCATCTTCATCAACAACTAAACCGATAGTTAGGCCAAGAACAATATTGTCAGTATCCCCAAAAACGATTTCCCGAACCAACTCTATTGATGCTTTTGGTTTACTATCAATAGAATAGACTGTCAAGTTATCAAGTTCTTCGAGATAGGCAGGCAATTCAATCTTCTGTTGATTTGAACAACTGAAGAATATCATTATCAACAGAATATAAAATGCAGATTTTCTCATGAACGTTGAATTTATAAAGACCAATAACATATTCTCGATGAACATACCCTAAACCAATAAGTATCACAACTCAACGCTAAACAGGCTTAGAAAGTAGAATTTTGCAGGTGATTTTCAATACACCCGTTCAATAAAATATTTATTGATCATATCCACCCGGGAGTCTATTCAGGCTTTATGCTCTTCTCAATTTCTGTATCTTTAGACTCTAAGTACATTTGTCTGAATCAAACTAAAAGACTATGAACCGCCTCGCAAACGAAAAAAGTCCTTACCTTCTGCAGCATAAAAATAACCCCGTTGACTGGTTTCCGTGGAGTGATGAAGCCTTTGAAAGGGCGAAGAAAGAGGATAAGCCGGTGTTTCTCTCCATAGGGTACGCAACCTGCCACTGGTGCCACGTGATGGAGCACGAGAGTTTTGAAGATGATCAGGTGGCCGGGCTGATGAATGACGCATTCGTAAACATCAAAGTGGATCGCGAAGAGCGTCCCGATATCGACAATACCTACATGACCATCTGCCAGATGCTAACCGGCCGCGGTGGATGGCCGCTTACCATCATCATGACTCCGGACAAAGAGCCATTTTTTGCCGCAACCTACATTCCAAAACAGTCTAATCAACGAATGCAGGGGATGGTGGAACTGGTGCCGCAGATCAGCAAAGTCTGGCAGAATGAACGGAAACGGGTGATGGATTCCGTACATAAAATTAAAGATGGGTTTTCAAAATCTCTTGAGCTGGGTCAAAAAGGTGGTGATCTATCCGAAAAAGTCACAAGCGAGGCGTTTAATCTTCTTGAAGGACGCTTCGACGGAACGCTTGGCGGATTTGGATCGCACCCGAAATTTCCATCCCCTCATAACCTGCTTTACCTTCTTCGCTACTCCGATTACAACAACGATGACAGAGCTCTTGAAATGGCAGAGATTACCCTGACCAAGATGCGCCTGGGCGGAATCTGGGATCATATTGGCGGCGGATTTCATCGCTACTCTACTGATTCTGAATGGCTGCTGCCCCATTTCGAAAAAATGCTCTACGATCAGGCGATGCTTCTGCTGGCCTATGCCGAAGGGTGGCGAATGACCGGAAATGCGCTTTATAAAGATACCTGCTACGAGATTTTCAGCTACCTTAACCGGAAGATGAAAGCGCCGGAAGGAGCGTATTATTCGGCTGAGGATGCAGACAGTGAAGGTGTAGAGGGGAAATTCTACGTGTGGGAAAAAGAGGAGATTTATGATGCACTCCCGAAAACAAAAGCAGACCTGTTTTGCGAATTTTACAACATCAGCGGAAAAGGGAACTACAGAGATGAGGCCACTGGCGAATATACGGGGAAAAACATCCCCCATCTGAAAGACAGTATTCCCAATCTCGCCAAAAACTGGGAGATAGAGAGTGATACGCTGGCCGAAACCCTGATGGGAGCCAAAGATACACTCCACAGCATTCGCGACACGCGCGTTCATCCACTGCTGGATGATAAAATCCTGACTGACTGGAACGGGCTGCTAATGGCCGCTTTTGCAACCGCCGGAGCTATATTTAACGACTCAACATTCACGGAAGCAGCGAAGGGGATTGAAGAGTTTTTTAGCAAAAATATGGCGAGCAGTGAAAAATATCTCCTCCACCGATACAGAAAAGGTGACGCTGCGATTGACGGAATGGCCGACGATTATACTATGACTATCTGGGGATTGATTGAGCTGCATCAGACCACACTAAACCCGGCGTACCTCGAGAAAGCAGTTATGCTGCAGAAATCTTTCTCAGAACAGTTTCTGGACATCAACCACGGCGGGTTCTTTTTCACATCTGAATCCGGCGAAGAACTGCTCGGACGACAGAAAGAGATTTACGACGGTGCTCTCCCTTCCTCCAACTCAATTGCTGCGCTGAACGGCCTGCGCCTCTCGCGGCTGACCGGTGAGATGAAATACGAAGAGCAGAGTGATCAAATCTACAGCGTGTTTTCGAAAATGATTAAGAACAATCCTGCCGGCTATACATTTACCCTGATTTCTCTGCTCGTGAAGCAGAATCAGCCGGCTGAAATTGCCATTACGGGCCAAGCAGGCGCCCCAAAAATTCAACAGGTAATGAACTTCTTAAAAACAGAGGATCGATTCAGATACTCCCTGCTATTAAAATCTGATGAGAATGCAGCAGATGCGGAAAAAATCTCGGAGTTTTTAAAACAGTTTAAAATCGGAGATCCTGCCAATATTTACGTTTGCCGAAATTTTTCGTGTGATGCTCCTGTCCATACCGCTTGGGAGCTGGAGGAGCTGCTGGGAGGGTAAATGGCCTTCAACTGTTTGTGAATTCTATCTCCCCTCCAGGGGAGACCTTCAAAACGGTACCATCCGTTTTGATGCGAGGGGTGTCCAAAAACTTGATAGCGAGCTCAATACACGATGTTAAAGTTAGTAATGAATACCTTTGGACACCCCTCACGCTCTTCGCTAAACGCTCATGCGATCTCCCCTCGATGGGAGATCTTATTTTGTCACATAAAAATCTATAATAACCATCTTGAAATTAGGGGTTTTCAGTGCCCTTAAAATATTACTAAACTTCCCATATCCCTCAACCCAATCAATAAATCCTCACCCATACTTTTTCTCAAGATATCCCTTCAGAGTACCGAAATCCGCATCCAGCGGAATCGACTTTTCCTCTTGTTCAGTCGCTATTTTCAGACGGGCGGGAATTTCGACCGGTCGGCCGATCTCTTCCTCTACCACATCCCGAAATTTTGACGGATGTGCAGTTGAGAGCACAATCACCGGGTTGCGGCTTCCGGTCTCTTTGCGGTAAGAGTCCGCCGCCAGCAGTCCAACGGCTGTATGGGGATCCGCCACATAACTGTATTCAGAAAATGTCTGCCTGATTTTTTCTCTCGTCATTTCATCGGAGTAAGCCCCACCCCACAAATGTTTCCTGATCCCTTTATCGTCATCCCCAAAATGCGCACGTATTCTTGCAAAGTTACTTGGGTTCCCTACATCCATCGCGTTTGAGATGGTTTGGACCGATGACCGGGGGCTGAAATCTAAACCGGACAAAAATCCCGGCACAACATCGTTACGGTTTGTGGCGGCTAAGAACTTTTGAACCGGCATCCCCATCTTTTCTGCAAACAGGCCCGCCGTCAGATTTCCAAAATTTCCGCTGGGTACTGAAAAAACTGGCCTAGTGTCAGAATATTTTTTCAGCTGGAAAAAAGCGTGCAGATAGTAAAAACTTTGCGGCAGAAGTCGCGCAATGTTAATTGAGTTTGCTGAACTCAGATTCAGGCTGTTGTTCAGTTCTTCATCAGAAAATGCGGTCTTTACCAGCTTCTGACAGTCATCAAACGTACCCGTAATCTCAAGAGCCGTAATGTTTTTTCCCAGCGTTGTCATCTGCTTCCGCTGTATATCGCTCACCTTCCCTTCGGGATAGAGCAGACAAACGTGAACGCCGGGCAGATCGTAAAATCCATTTGCCACCGCTCCGCCGGTATCGCCGGAAGTAGCCACCAGTATTACCAGGTCTCCTTTGGTTTTGGTTCGATGGGCTGAGAATAGCCGTGCCATAAATCGTGCGCCAAAATCTTTAAAGGCCAGAGTGGGGCCGTGAAACAGTTCCAGGATAAACAAATTCTCATCCAGCTGAACCAGCGGTGCTTCAAAGTTGATCGCTTCATCAATCAGGCGGTCCGTTTCTGCAGCGGTAAGATCTTTATCTAAAAATGGGTAGCTGCAAATTTTTGAGAGTTCAGGAAGCGACACATCAGCTTCCCTGGCAAGAAAAGGGAGATCGGCCGGCAGTATTTCATCCGGCATATAGAGGCCGCCGTCTGGCGCCAATCCTTGTTCTGTGGCGCTCAAAAACGTGACTCCAGGGGAGTTTTTATTTGTGCTGTAAAACTTCATTAGGCATCTTGTTCGTTGTCAATCAGGTAACTCCCCCTTGAATTAATTGGAGAGATGTAGGTGTCAACGTTTAGATTATAGGTATCCATAACTTTATCGATATCTTTTTGAATTTTTTTGGCTACATCCTCAGATCTGCAGAGTGCAAAAACAGAAGGACCGGCTCCTGATATGCTGAATCCAAGTGCTCCCGCTGCCAGGGCAAGCTCTTTCATCTCGTCAAAACCGGGAATCAAAATGGAGCGTGCCGGTTCCACAATATAATCTTCCATTGATCGCGAAATGAGGTCAAAATCTTCTGTGTAGAGCCCTGCGATAAGGCCGCCAACATTTCCCCACTGCTTTACGGCCTGCGCCATTTGGACCGATTTGCGGAGAATCAGGCGCGTATTCTTTGTACTAATTGAGAGATGCGGATGAAAAACTGCTGTGATTAACCCCTTCGGCACGTGAAGTTTTACAACATCCAGCGGATTCTGGCTTCGTACAAGTGTGAAGCCGCCCAACAGAGAAGCGGAGACATTATCGGCGTGAGGGCTGCCGCTTGCCGCAAGCTCCCCTTCCAGAGCAAATGGCAGCAGTTCATTTTTTGTAAACGGCCCGCCCAGAAGTTCATTCAGAGCCACAACAGCCGCTACGGAGCTCGCCGCGCTAGAACCCATTCCACTCCCGAGCGGCATCATTTTTTTTATACGGATCGAAAAACCATCGTCAGAACTCACCCCGGCTTTGGGATCATCGAGCATCGCCAATACCGCTCTTCCGGCCGTATTTTTGAACGGTTCTGTTGGCAGGAGACCATCGTCTCCCTCAATTTTATCGATCGATACGCCCTGCCCGGTGCTTCGCGCCACCTCAACAATATCTCCCGGATTTTCAATTGCAAATGCAAGCACGTCAAATCCACATGATACATTAGCAACGGACGCCGGTGCAAACGCTTTAACACTGTTGGTTTTATTTATACTCATAATTTACCCTGCATTGCTCGCAGCTTTTGTACTCACGACTCGCAATATATCGGCCACAATTCCACCCGACGTTACATTAGCGCCGGCTCCGGGACCTTTAATTACCATCGGGCTTTCTTTGTAGTATCGCGTGTAAAGGGCCAAAATATTATCGCTTCCGTCAAGATCGTAAAATGGATGATCCCGCGAAATTTTCTCCAGTTTCACAACACCTTTGCCATTTTCAAACCTTGCGATGTAGCAGAGTTTTCTTCCCTCTTTTTCTGCATCTGTCCTCATGTTCTCAAAATCATCATCGTACCCAGAGAGCACGTCGAAAAATTGATCTACATCGGTTCCGTTTCGCGCAGATTCAGGAACAAGATTTTGTATGTCAATATCATCAGGTTCCAACTCGAATCCGGCTTCACGTGCCAGTATAAGGAGCTTTCGCGCAACATCTTGTCCGTTCAGATCTTCTCTTGGATCAGGTTCTGTATACCCTTTTTCACGAGCCTGACGAACAATATCGCTGAATTTTTGGTTGCCGGTATAGGAGTTAAAAATATAGCTAAGCGTCCCCGATAAGACGCCTTCAATCTTATTAACATGATCGCCTGTGGATACCAGCTCGTCAATCGTAGAAATTATCGGAAGCCCGGCACCGGCATTGGTTTCGTACTTAAATGCTACATTGTGCTTATTCGCAAGATCATGCAGCTTCTTGTAATAGGCTAAAGATCCTGAATTTGCTTTTTTATTTGGCGTTACCACCGATATACTGGATGAAAGCATTTCCGGATAGCTTTGCGACACTTCCTCACTCGCAGTACAGTCCACAAATATAGAGTTAGGCAGATTGTGTCTCTTCACCTGTTTTATAAACTCACTGAGAGAAGTTAAAACACCTTTTTCCTCCAGCATTGCATTCCAGTTGTTTAGCGAAACGCCCTCTTCGTGAATCAACATCTTTTGAGAATTTGCCACACCTCTCAGGCAAAAATCGATGTTATAATCATCATAAAATACCTGCAGCTGCTCGCGTATCATCTCCAGAAGAGTTCCCCCGATCAGACCAACCCCAACAACATATAGGTTAACGGTTTTAACACCTGCAAGAAAAAATGCATCGTGAAGGGTATTAATTGCTTTCTTTTCGTTTTTGTTGTTAACCACAAACGAAATATTGCGTTCGGATGACCCTTGGGCTATCGCCCGAATATTAACTCCATTGCGTCCCAGGGCCCGAAATACGCGACCGGCAATTCCGGGAATGTTTTTCATATTATCTCCAACAACAGCAATCACTGACAGGTCGTACTCGACCTCCACATCGTCGATTTCGTGGCTGAGCAGCTCCTGCTCAAATTCGTTATGAATGGCACGTCTGGCTATTTCCGCCTGGTGTGGAGGCACCGCGATAGACACCGTATGTTCGGATGACGCCTGCGTAATCATAATAATATTAACATCTGCATTTGCAAGAGAATTAAAGATCCTGGCGGCAATTCCGCTTACTCCAATCATACCGCTCCCTTTTATGGTGAGCATGGTAATATTATCGATGGATGAGAGGCCCTTGATCAAATTGTGAGTTGGCGTGATCTTTTTCCTGATGGACGTACCCGGCTGCTCAGGATCAAAAGTATTCTTGATCACGATTGGAATTTGCGCCTTCAGTGCCGGTATTAGCGTTGGCGGATAGATAACCTTTGCGCCGAAATGCGAAAGTTCCATCGCCTCCTCATACGAAATTTCACTGATAGAAAATGCACGTTTAACCTTGACCGGGTCTGCAGTCATCAGCCCGTTTACGTCGGTCCAGATTTCTATCAGATCAGTATTCAAAGCCGCACCCAACAGTGCCGCCGTATAGTCAGATCCGCCCCTGCCAAGTGTTGTCGGTAGCTTTGAGGCAGTTGCGGCAATAAAACCCGTAACCACGAAAACTTTGGCCTCATTCAAGTTTCTGAAATGAGTCCGAATATTTTCATACGTTATCGCTTCGTCTACTCTGGCATTTCCAAACCGGGAGTCTGTAACAATAAATGACCTCGCATCCGTATAGGTGGCTTCAATACCGATACCCCTCACAAGATAGGTTAATATTTTAGCAGAAAGCCGCTCACCAAAGCCCATAATGAAATCACGCGTTTTCGGCGTTATTTCCTGAACCAGAGATACGCCCTGAAAAACGTCCTCGAGCTCATTCAGTATGATTTTCAATTCCGTTATCAGCTCGCTTTGCGCCTGGGCCGGAAGCATTTCTCGCGCAATTCCAAAATGCCTCTCTTCAAGGCTGCTGATGGTTTTTTCGTAGCTAAACGAAGAGCGCTCCATGCGATCGCATGTATCTACAAGCTGATCGGTTACCCCTTTCATTGCAGATACTACAACTGCCACTGAGCCGGTTTCAGCTCGTTCTTTTACGATCGATAAAACACTTGATATTGATTCGGCCGTGCCCATTGAGGAGCCGCCAAATTTCAGCACGTGCATAAGATATGATTCATTAATATTATGGTATGAAGCGATTTATGTTAGTCAACTAAGGGTTCCTGTTCAAGTTATTTCCGCGGAATTATATAATTTTTCTAGTGACTACTATAGAAGCGCTTCCCAAAATTTAGCTATTTTTTTTACTGCGACACTGTACTCTTCGGTTTTAATATGTTACTTAGATATAGGAGCAACATTGTATTTACTTTTTCAAAGAGAAAGTAAGTCTCTAATTTAAAATCAGATCTGCCAACCACACAAATTTAAAGAACCATGGAGAATACAATAGCCATTCTTGGAGCCGGAAACATTGGAACAGCAATTGCCACGGGACTGGTATCATCCGGAAAATACAGCGCTGGTTCAATCACACTTACACGCAGGCGCATACAACTGCTGGAGCCTTATGGAAAAAAAGGCTTTAAAGTTACCTCCAGCAATAAAGATGCAATCCGGGCATCTGATATTGTAATGCTGGCCGTTGAACCCAGCCAGATAGATGCGTTACTGCATCAAATTGTAGATTTTTTAGAGCCTGAACGGCATAGGGTCATCTCCATTGTTTCCGGGGTTAAAATCGGTCATATGAAATCTATTATCGGTGATAACATCTCCATTGTGAGGGCCATGCCAAATACAGCAATAGCCATTGGCGAGTCCATGACCTGCATCTGCACTGACAATGGCAATCAGGAGCTGCTCGCTGAAACCACAACTATTTTCAACACGGTAGGAAAAACCGTTACCATTCTGGAAGAGCAGATGACGGCCGCTACAGCTCTTTGCGCCTGTGGTGTTGCGTTTTTTCTCCGGTCCATACGTGCAGCGTCACAAGGTGGTATAGAAATCGGTTTTCACGCTCATGAAGCTCTTGAAATGGCGTCTCAGACGGCAAAAGGAGCTGCATCTCTGCTAGCAGGTACCGAGAATCACCCTGAATTTGAGATCGACCGGGTAACTACTCCACGCGGTTGTACTATTTCAGGGCTGAACGAGATGGAACACAGCGGATTCAGTTCTGCAATGATTAAGGGAATATTGCTATCGGCTAAAAAAGCGGAAGGGCTTCATACGGGTGATTCAGAATCTTAAATCTCTAAAAAAGGTCACAAAAATATTTAGCCAAATCTAAGCTGGTACAACTATATCTACTGTTTAAACCTTTTTATCTCATCCCTTTTTGTATAAATTATTGAGTTAATTGTAACAATTTTACCAGACTCATAGATTTTAAATACTACAACAATTAGGAGAACAGGACCTATGGCTTCTCGGAAGCTATCTTTTTTAACAGGAAATCTTTTCGGAGATTTTGAATTTTTATCTAACGTATCTTCGATTAAGGAAATTAAACTTAACCCCAATCCCTCATCCCTACTTTCGTACCAAAGAGCGTATTCTTGAAATTCACGATCTGCATCAGGTAGTATTCGTACATCGTAAGCCATTAATACTACTTTCCAGAAATAACCTTTTTAGCTCTTTCAACTGACTGTAATGCTGTATGTCCATCTGTTATTCCGGCTTTGTATTCGGAGTCTCATCTTTTGAGCTCTTCTAAAAATTCCGGGCTCTCCCAAAAATCATAGTTCGCTTCAGACTGTGACTTTATAGCAGTATAAATATCTCTCAATTTCTTTTCATCAGCTGAATCAATGATATTATGTAGCTCTTTTTTTAGTTCTAATCTGTTCATTTCAACAGCAGTTTTTATTTCTTATTTCATAAGAGTTTTGCAGTACTACCCCGTTTACACGCTGTTTTTGCGCCAACGGCATCCCTTTCGGGGCGGGTTGACGGGTTTTTGACACCCATCAACCGTCAAAATCCCCATTGAGACAGGCTCACGACAGATGGGTATATCTAAGCCCGTCTCAATTAATTCGACCAAGAATCAACTCAATCAGTTTAAGAGCAAGTTTCGAATATTTCAAATCTTGCCCCCTTAAACTGGTTGTAATATCCTGGTTTATGCCATCAAAGGATTTTTCTCCTCCTTCATACCTATGCCTTCAGACTTTGAAGGATCAATCGCACTTTGATTATACTCGTCAAGAGTAAACTCATCCACAAGAATAGCATCAAAACGGGCAGCTTCAGTCTCTTTTACCCGGTTCGCTTCTTCATGAGTGATAATTCCTTTATCCAGAGCAGGTTCGATCTGTTTCAGTACGCTCGCTTTCTTGATCTCGCCCGCTTTGGTTGCTTTATAAAGCTTCTTGTAGATTGGAAACGACTCCTCAATCAATTTCAATGCGTGCTCGTACTTACCAATCGCCTCATCGGTTGATTTACTCATGTAGATACCGTTTGTAAGCCGATCGCGCTGTTCGCCTCGCTTCTGCATCGCCTGTGCGACTTTGTGCCCGAGTTTATCGGATGGTTTTTTACCGATCCTGTTAATCCGTGACCAGAGAGCCACAGGTCCGCGAAATACCCAACTCAGGCCGGGAACTTCAATCTCACTGTAGATCTCATCAAATGCGGTTTGAATACGATAAAATGCGTGCTGCATTGACCATTCGAAGAAAATTCTATCTTCTTCTCTTTGGCCTTCCGCCTCAAACCGTCGAAGGGTAGCCGTAGCCAGCATCATCCAGCTCAGTATATCGGCATAGCGCCCGGCCAGTTTCTCTTTCATCTTCAGCGCTCCGCCATACGATCCCATGGCAATATCCGCCATAAAAGCGAACGATGCTGAAGCCCAGGCAAGTTTCCGGTAGTACCTCGCCGCCGGACCACTCACGGGTGAGCTCGCCAAACGACCGCGAGTTACGCTAAGTAGCAGTGCTCTGACTTTGTTCTGAACAACGTGGCCCAGATGCCCCGTAAACGCCTCATCAAATGCCTTTACATTTTTCTCCATAAGGGCGTTAATCTCTTTAAGAGCGTATGGATGGCTCCGTATCGCGCCCTGACCAAAAATCATGAGTGTTCGTGTGAGAATATTCGCACCTTCAACCGTAATCGCAATCGGTGTGGCGATATAACTGTGTGCAAACAAATTCCGTGGTCCGCGTGATATTCCGGCTCCGCCAACAATATCCATGGAATCGTTGATAACTTCGCGACCAAGCTCCGTGAAGTTATACTTTGCGATGGCGGTAACCACGGCCGGCTTCGCACCTTTATCCAATGCACCGCATATATAGCCGCGGGCCGCATCCATAAGGTAGGTATAGCCGCCAATTCGGGCCATCGGTTCTTCAATTCCCTCGAACTTTCCAATATTCAGCCCAAACTGCTTCCGGATGGCCGCATAGGCTCCAACTGCTCTGAAGGCCATTCTTGCGCCTCCAATCGACTGCGCCGGCAGGGAAATACCTCGTCCAACTGCGAGCGATTCCATCAGCATACGCCAGCCTTTACCGGCTCCCTCTTTACCACCAATTATTGCGTCAATAGGTACGACTACATCTTCGCCTCGGGTTGGACAGTTGAAGAAAGGAACACCCAGCGGATCGTGCCGTTTGCCAAGCTCAACGCCCCTGCTATCACTCGGAACAAGCGCGCACGTAATGCCAAGTTCTTTCCCTTTTCCAAGGTATTCATTCGGATCACTCATCTTAAACGCCATTCCAATCACGGTTGAAATTGCGGCCAAAGTGATATATCGCTTGTCCCAGTTCAATTTCAGATAAAGCTCACCATTTTCTTTAAAAACCTCTCCGGTACTCTGCATAGCCCCTGCATCAGAGCCGGCATTTGGTTCTGTCAATGCAAAACATGGAATCTCCCTTCCATCAGCCAGACGCGGCAGATAGTGTTTTTTCTGCTCATCAGTTCCGTAGTGCATCAGAAGTTCAGCCGGCCCGAGCGAGTTTGGCACCATTACAGTGGTTGCCAGCGGGCCACAGCGTGAAGCCAGTTTTGATACGATAGCGCTGTGAGCATTTGCCGAAAATCCGTATCCGCCATACTCTTCAGGGATAATCAGACCAAAAAATCGTTTCTCTTTCAAAAATTTCCATGTCTCATCATTAAACCCCTTCCGCTGAAATACGTCCCAATCGCTCACCATGGCACAGAGTTCTTCAACCGGTCCATCCATAAACTCTTGTTCTTTATGGGTTAGCACCGGGTAGGTCTCGTTCATCATACTTTTGAAATTCGGCTTACCTGAAAAAAGCTCTCCCTCAATCCAAACCGTTCCGGAATCAATCGCTGTCTGCTCCGTCTCAGAAATAGCCGGTAATATTTTCAGCGCATCCAAAAGCTTCATTACGGGACCGGAGAATAGAACCCTGCGTATCGGTTTTACATTAAAGATGACTACTAATACAAGGTATGTGGTTACAAGCCAAACCGGTGCGCCAAATCCTGTAAGCGCTACCAAACCTGCAACCGCCCATAACCAAAGAGGAGCTCCCGTGAATCCGAGAATAAGCAGTACAGCGGCTACACTTCCCCAGGATATCCACGCTGGCAGTTCTGCGAGAAAGGTGAATTGTTCTATTATAGATTCCATATTATCTCCTTTAAACTGTTGTTTTTTGTGATATGAATCCCTGTATGATATGATCCACCGCCTGTTTTACAAACGTATCTGTCGGTATTCGCGTATCCAGGCGTTTACTGATAACAACCGACGCTACCCCGTGCAGCTGTGCCCACACTGTATATGCACTCAGCAGTGAATCTTCAACATCGAGTACCCCCTGTGTTTTTCCCTCTTGGATGATAGCGGCGAGCATCTCGTAGATTTTCCGAACTTGGTTAAACTTCTCCTTTGGAAATTTCGGCATCTCTTCCGGCCGCACCATATAGATGATTTCATACTCCTGGGGACTGTTGAGCGCAAAATCAATAAATCCATCCGCCATCTTCTCCAACTT
Source organism: uncultured Rhodohalobacter sp. (assembly GCA_964644975.1). GTDB lineage: Bacteria > Bacteroidota > Rhodothermia > Balneolales > Balneolaceae > SW132. The sequence goes on along the minus strand of CAZXYQ010000001.1, from coordinate 1,150 downwards.
GCTAATCGGGTCATCTCCCGGATTAAGCTCTTTTTTTAGAGCCTCTGTAAGCTGTGCTATGCTAGTTTCAATCAGCGCCAGGAGAAGTTCATCTTTGTTTTTAAAATGCAGATAGATACTTGTAGCAGACACATCTACCTCTTTAGCAATCTTCCGCATCGACATTTTGCTGAAGCCATTTTTAATCAAAAGGGTTCTGCTGACATGTAAAATATCTTCCCTGAGGGACATAATAGAGAGGTTAACACTGTTAAGTTGCGTTCTTAATTTACTATTTTATTTCTGAAAGTCAATAAATTAGTAAAAAATCAGGGGTGTATTGAAAACCTGACAAACTGAATGGTTCGTCCTATAGCCAGGTGTTTTTTCTCGTAGTATGTCTTTATAAAGAGGAGATCATTATCCGGATTTTCGGCATAAACGTCATCAACACGTTCAATAATCTTCAGACCCTCTTCTTGAATGACATCCTGAGTGAACCGGAAAAGCGGCGTTGAATCTGTTTTTAAATTGACAGTTGCATCAGACGATGAAATCTTGCGGTAAATGGCTAAAAATTTCGGTGCGGTCAGACGTTTTTTCCAGGTCGACTTTTTCAGGTATGGATCAGGAAACGTAATCCAGATATCTGCAATCTCACCCTTTTCAAAAAACGTTTCCAGGTGGTCTATATAACATCGCAGAAATCTTACGTTGCCAAGTCCCTCCTCTTTTGCCCGAAGTGCTCCCTTCCAGATACGATCTCCTTTAATGTCTATTCCAATATAGTTTTTATCCGGATTTCTGAGGGCAAGTGCCGTGGTGTAATCCCCTTTTCCGCACGCAAGCTCAACGACGATTGGATTATTGTTACCAAATACGGTTTCTGCCCATCTGCCAGCTGGAGGTATGTCTTTATCAAAATCTGTGTGTTCGAAAACATTCTCAAGTGTTTCGTTTTCAGCATAGCGCTGAAGTTTATTTTTACCCATTTTACTAATGTAAATTCATTTTTGTTTGCAAGATAAATAACAGACTATTTGAGTCCGTTACGATGTTATTTCCTATTGGTCTTTTGGTTACGGGTAAGAAACTTCTTCAAAGAGGATTATTCATTATTAAATAAAAAAATGATTGCCCGCTGAATTTTAATCAACGACGCTCCATTGTC